>CALXIU010000239.1 GCA_944388415.1 uncultured Ruthenibacterium sp.
TTTTTCAGCTGATCGTACAGAGAGGCGTTGTTCAGCGCAATGGCGAACACGACCGCGGCAGATTCCAGCATCATCAGGCCGCCATGTGCAAAGCTCTTGCCTGTTTTGTCCTTTTCACTGGCGGAGAAGACTGTGATCGCCACCAGCTTCTGATCGCTGATGATCGGGATGAACATGCACACTTTCAGTTCTTCCAGCCGCTTTTTCTCGGACTCCCACAGGGCGCGGTACTGCTTTGTGCGGCAGAACTGCTCATACGTGGTCGCCCGACCTGTCTCCTCCAGCCAGCTGATGAGGGGATGGCCGGCCTCCAGAACGTCGCACGAAGCGATCGACATCTCCGTCGAGCCCTGCATCTCATAATTTCCGCTGGGGGCGCGCAAAAACACTCTGGCTGTCAGCAGAGGGAAGTTCTCCCGCAGGAAATCATAGTACAGGCCCAGAAGCTCGTCGAGCTGAAGGATCTTGTTGACCGCCGCGCTGAAATTCCGCAGGTTCTGTTCCTTCTCCTCGGTGTTTTTCATGATGAGCTGGTCGAGGAGAAAACGGAACAGCTGGTACACCACCAGCGTCGCCAGCACCAGAGCGATCGAGATCGCAAAGACCTCGTACTCCGGATACTCATGAAAAAGGATGTTGTAAAGTTCTTCAATGCGCGAATGTTCGCTGAAGAGGAACAGCGACGTGCACAGAAGCGCCGCCGCGTACACCGGCGCGCCGCTCACAAACCCGCGCAGCTTTACCACGCGCTTTTTGTACAGCGCGAAATAGAGGCAGACCGCGTTGATCGTGCAGGAGAAGGTGTCGACGGGAAGAGAGACCATCTGGGGCAGCATGGCGGACAGGGTGCCCGCAAACATCACGCCCACGCCCACAAACATCGGCGTAAAGTCCGACAGCATCATCTCTCCGCTGCGGCACTTTTTCACGACCATGGACCCGGCATGCAACAGCGTCAGGACCGCCAAGAGCACCGGGACGCCGAGCCACGGGGAGATCCCGTACTCAAACCGGCACTCCATGCCGTAATACACGATCTTCGGGTCGACGATGAACACATTTTGCAGGTTCAGCACCGCGATGATCATCCAGCTTACGAGCAGCGCCCCGCGGGTGAAAAGGCTGTTGGCATTTGTATAGCAATAGACAAAATTGTCGATCGCAAAGGGGACGAGGAAGATCCCCGTGATGGAGAGCATATACCAGAATTCCGGTCCCGGCGGGATCTGCAAACGCATGAACAGCGAGCCGAGAGACCACGCCATGAACACGCACAACTGTCCGATGAACGCCCTGATCAGTCTGTCTTTTTTCACGCCGCAGACGGCCAGCAGCAGAAAAATATTGCTGATGGTGGCGACCAGCGGCACTATCACGAACAGGCGCTCATTCAAAGACACTTGTATCCCCTCCTTCTTGCCATGGTTTTTCCTGCATGTTCAGGATCTCCAGCACCACTTCTCGCGGCGCGCCGACCGTCGGCACTTTGCAGTTGTTTTCCCGCTCGTAGCGCTCCACCGTACCGCTCTTGAGAAGTGTGACGCGCAGCGGGTCGACATTCAGCAGACGCCGAAGATCTTTATAGTCTCCGTCATACGAGCGGAAATAGAGCGACAGGTGGTCCCGCAGAAGACTGCGGCAGAAAGAAACGCTCTGGTCGTCGTCCTGATCGAGTTCCGTATACAGGTTCAAGTACGAGCGGCCATCCTTGTCGTATTCCTTCACGGCGAACCATGCCCCGATGGGAAGCCGGGACAGCGCGATGACCTTGTCGATCTCACGCTTTGTGATCCGGGTGAATCCGGCAATGTCAATGACGGTGGGCACCCGGTCCACATACTCGAACTGCGGCAGGTCGATCTTGTCCAGCGGATTTTGCAGCCGCAGGCACCGGTACATATCGCCGACGCGATAGCGCAGGAACGCGCCGCCCTTCAGCACGGTGATCACCAGCTCATACTTCTGTCCGGCGACCAGTTCGTCCATCAAATAGGTTTTGGGCTGATAGTCGGGGATCTCCATTTCCCGCCGCAATTCCGACTCGGGGATGAACTCGTAGAAACAGGCGTCCGGATAGAACACCAGGCCGTTCTTGCTCCATGTTTCCGTGCCGAGGCAGGTGGGCTCCGTTCCGCCGGCGATCTCGAGCGGACGGATGCCCCAGGCCTCCTCCAGATCGTTTTTGTAAAGCGCCGTATCCGTTCCCACACACACAAAGCCTTTCAGGTGGAACAGATCCTTCGGCTTGATGGGCGTTCCGTCGCGCTTTTGACGGTATTTTGCCGCGATCAGCCGCCACAACATGCGCGGATTGATGGCCAGCAGGTCCCGCAAACGCGTCTTGCCGCCCCCGCCGAGCAGAGCGTCCAGACTTTTTGTCGCGCCATACAGGACGCTGCTCATGCCAAAGAACAGGTTCATATCGTGCTGGACCGCCAGCTTGTACCCCTTTTTCATCTGCTGGCTGAACGACATCTGACGCGCTTCTCGCACCGAGGGCATAAACCGCAGACAGATCTCCGAACTGATCAGATCGGGGAACATTCCCGTTGCGTACGGCAAGGGCGCCAGACTGTACAGCACCCTCATGCCAGACTGCACGTTGAAATGATTGCGCTCGTGGCTCGTGGCCAGCAGCATCGCGCCGATGATGTTCCTCTTGTATGTCTCCAGCATGCTTTCCGTATAGGGAGCGCGTTTGGAGGGGAAGTCTCCGCCTTCCCAAGTGGTATGCAGCCAGATCACCGGTTTTTCCGGCAGCATTTCCTCCTTTTGCGGCAAAAGCACATCCGCATAATCTTCAAAGCGGGTGAGCGGCACCGTCGAACGGAACTCCTCCACGCTGGAGGGCACACACTTGCGAAAGAAGCGCTTGCCCAGCTCGCAGCGGGACATCAGTTCCACCTGCTCCATCAAAAGGCGTTTCTGTATTTGCATATACTCGGGCAGAGAGAGATCCAGAAAACCGCAATATTCCTGCCAGATCTCACTGGAAGAGCACTTTTTCAGTTTTTGTTCAAACGTCACTTTCCGTTTCTCCTCCCTCGGTTTTTCAAAGCTGCGAGAAAGCGCGAAGAGCGCAGGCAGTTTCTGACGCTGTTCCGATCGGGGATCAAAAACGGCGTGCTCTTCTGATATTCCGCATAGCTTTGAATGCTGATGGGGAAAACAGCCCTGTCCTGCCACAGAACATACAGCGCGTCCGCCGCGCTGAACAGAAGAAATGCAGCAAGCCACGCCGCTCCGCCGCAGGCGCACCAAATAAAAAAGTACACGCCTGCCAGCCACAGGACGCCCGGGTGCCTGCACAGCGCGTAGACGCCCGTATCGACCAGCGGCAGCTTTCCGTCCTCCCGGGGCTTTCCGCTGCCCGGCGCCACAAACACCGTATATACGAGCAGCGCGAGCATCCCCGCGGCGGCGCACCAGAACACCAGTGCGGACCGGCCGCTCCCCGCTCCGGTTTCCAGCAGCAGGCCTCCGCTTGCGCCCGCGAGCACGAGGCACGCCGCCGCAAAAACAGCGCCCGCGCCCGGGATCTTTTTAACCGCACCGAGCCAATCCGACAGCGCCATCAATCCGAAAGACAGCACGCCGGCGGCGATCATCCAACAACTCATTGTTCCTCAAAAGCGATCCCCAGACAACCCGCGTCGGTATAGATCCCGATCACCGCGCCGACCCAATAGATGTCGATGCTGGCCTGCGGATCGATGTCCAGCAGGCGAAGGCGGACGCGCTCCGCCAATTCCCGCCGGTCCGCATGGAAGAGGAAGACCTCCCCGCCGTACTTCGCCCGCTGCCGGTATTTTTGGATCACCTGCTCGAGCGCGTTGTCATAGCCGCGCACAATGGCAAGGTCTTTGACCAACCCGTCCCGGAACGTCAGGATCGGCTTGACCTTCAGCATGTCCGCCGCCAGCACGCGGATCGCGCCGACACGGCCGCCCTTCCGGGCGTTTTGCAGGGACTCCATCACAAAATAGACGCCGACTTTCGGGCGCAGCTCATCCAGCTGCGGCAGGATCTCCGCCACTGTACAGCCGCGCATGGCCATCCGCGCGGCTCTCACCACCAGAAGCGCCAGTCCGAAGGACACCTGCTGAGAGTCGTACACGGTGATGGGAGTATCAAACCCCTGTTCCCGCAAAAGCTTGCAGGCGCTGCCGGCGGTATTGAAGGAACCGGACATTTTGCTGGTCAGCGTGATGCAGAGGATCTCATCGTGATCGCCGGCGGACTGGAACGCCCGCATGTACTGATCCAGATTGGGATGGGCCGTTGTCGGGAGCTTTTTGCACTCCTCCAGACGGCGGTACAATGTGGGCGGGTCGATATCCACGTTGTTATAATATTGTTCCCCGCTGGAAAACGCGATCGTATCCGGGATGATCGTCACTCCCAGCTTCTGAGCATCCTGCGGTGTAAGATCAGACACTGAATTCGTAAAGATCTTTACCACGGTCCATCCCGCCACCTTTCTGTAAAACGGCTTTAGCGAAGCCGTTCGGCTTCGCTGAAAGCGGATCATGAAGCGTCCGGATCACACGTCCGTTCCGCTGACGCGAAAATGATTTTTGCTGCCTGTCCTGTTACGATTCAACGTACAGCTGGCAGCCGTTCTCCTGATTGCGCTTGATCTGATACATGGCGGTGTCCGCGCGCTGAAACGTCTGGCGCACGGTATTGGCCGCATGGTGCTTGGCCACGCCGACCGAGACGTTCACCGTGATGGAATTCTGCGCGCCGGCCAGAAGGTTTACATCGTGCACCATGCGCCGGGCGATCGCCATCGCCATTTCGTCAGTCTGCACGTCAACGCACAGCACCGCAAATTCATCCCCGCCGACACGGCCGACGATGTCTTTCTTGCGCGTGGCCGCCCGCAGCACTTCGCCCGTCCGCTTCAAAACGTCGTCGCCGGTCAGGTGGCCGTATGTATCGTTGATGGCCTTGAACTGATTCAGGTCCAGCACCATCAGGTACCAGTCCTCACAGTCGGCCATCTGCTCTGCCATTTCAAAAAACGCGCGATGGTTATAGAGAGAAGTTACCGGATCCTGCGTGGCCAGCTGACGCATATGGTCGACAAGATCCTCCGCCTCGCGGAGGCGGTTGGTCAAGGTACCGGAAAAATAGTCCTTCAGCTGCCCTTCCCCGTAAGGCACAGAGAGGTGGATGTGCACCAGACGCCAGTCTCCCTGTTTCTCGAACAAAGCGGAAAAAGCGAGCCAGATGTCCAACGTTGCATCCGCCCGCGTTTCGTCTTTCTGTGCCTCGCCGCAGGCATGGACGCTGCCGTAGACCATACGGGTCGTTTCGCTCTCCCGGCCGAGCTGATACCACTCGTCATCGAGCCGGAAGTTCAGCCCCTCCATGCATTGCTTTTGTGTGCACAAAACATTGATGATGGCCTTGTCTCCGACCAAAAACAGGCGTTCCCCCAAGCCTCCGAGCACACAGTTTTCGGACACGCATTCCAATGCGGAACACAGTCCCTGTGTTCCGGGTTCCAGAAAAAATGCGTAAACGATCTTCTTGATATACGATTCAAACTTCATCCGTAGCCGTTTTTCACCTTTCTGTTGTATGCATACGAAAAAAGGATCTCCGCGCTCTGGCCATGCCGCGGCACCGGTCCCGCGAGCAGGCTCACGGCAGACTGACGCACTGTGCCGCAGACGTGATGGCAGGCGGAATTTTCATAGACAAAATATCAAAATTCTTGCAGACTACCCTATTGTAACTTATCATAAAATGATATTAGAACAATTATCATTTTATGTCAATAGCGCCCCGGATCTCAAACGGTATTTTTTGCGATACCGCCTTCCCGGAAGTGTATTTTTACACATTTTATCTCAGAAAACAGGCTCGTTCCGCCCCGTCTTCCGGAGGCCGGCCGGCGGATGGCGCGCACGGCGTTCCCGCCCTTTGCGGGCGCCGCTTTGCCCTCGGAAGCGGATATGGACAAAACGAGCATCTTCTCATCGGCGGCGGTTTCCTCACGGCAGGCGGGCGAACGCCGGACGGTCAGAAGCGGCTGCGGTATTCATCCTCCATATGTCCGCAGGCAAGCGCGATCCATCCGGCCTCCCCGGTGTACAGAGGATAGCCGCGTCCCTCCCGTGACAAGACAGAATCGTAATGGTTCAAATAGCTCTGAAGCCGGCCTTCATCTCCATGGCAGGCGGCCGCGTAAGCCAGAACGCACCAGTAGAAAGAACTTTCCTCTGATTCAAAATGATCCCAGTTTTCCCAGTCCCATGCCTGACAGAAGCTGTCGTACAATCGTCCGGCGCGTGCGTCGCCGGGCCGCATGACGCCGAAACAAACCGGGAACAGCTGCGCGACGCTGTCCGGATAAAATTTGCTCCACCCGGTATATTGCAGCAGCGAAGCGTCTTCCATCAATCCGATCTCATAGTGTTCCCCGTCCTGATCCCAGAGAAGCGCCTCCAGAGCGTCCTCCGCGCGCGACGCGCATTGGAGCATCTCTTCCGCCAGAGCGCATCCCGGATCGATGACATTCAGCAAATGTCCGCCCGCCCGAAGGCCGGCGCAGACTTCGGCGTTGTCCATAAGATACTGCACAGGGTACTCCGCCTTTGCGTAGGAGAGGCCATTTTCTCCGATCGTGCGCAGCAGCGCGGCGGCCACGCGCTTCACGTCCTCGCCGCGCTGGATGAGCGTGCGGGATTCCGCCTTTTGCGCATACGCGTCCGCGACCATGAGGAAGAGCGCCGCGTAGGAATCGACCGAATCGTAGTCGCCTGTGCTCTCCTGACGCACGGAGCCGTTTTCCCTCACGACGCGGTGATCGTATACCGTACCATCTCCGTTGACGGGGTCCTGCTGTGCGGTGTTCAAATGGTCAAGATACCAAATCAGATACCGGCGAACGCCCTCCGCCTGTTCCTCCGTAACGGTCCCGGACAGCAGTCCGAGGGCCGCGATGCTGGAAAAATACGGAACGACCGTCTGCTCCTGCGGCTCGGTGCCCGGGTCCCATTGACGAAAGAGGATCAGCCCCTCCTCCGTCTGACAGTCCAGGATCCACTCCTTTTCAGCCGCCGCCCGCAGGGCATATTCCTCCGCGATGCGGTGGAACCGCGCCTGCCGAACGAGCCACACGGAGATCAGCGCCGCCGCAACAAGCCCTGCCACGAAGATCAGCAGCATCCTTTTAAGATGTCGTTTCAAGTTCATCTTCCAGGATCTTCCGGATCTGCCGGCTGGCCGTTCCGTCGCCGTAGGGATTGACCGCTTCGGCCATGCGGCGGTACTCGTCGGGGTCTTCCAGCAGCTCACGGCACGCTTGATAGATCGAATCCTCTTCTGTTCCGGTCAGTTTCAAGGTCCCTGCCTCGACGCCCTCGGGGCGTTCCGTCGTATCGCGCATGACCAGAACCGGCTTGCCCAGCGCGGGGGCCTCCTCCTGAATGCCGCCGCTGTCTGTCAGGATGAGGTAGCTTTGATTCAGGAAATTGTGGAAATCTTCCGCCGGCAAGGGCTCGATGAGACGAATGGATCCGCGCGCGCCCAATTCCTCCTGAGCGATCTGCCGCACAGTCGGGTTCATGTGGATGGGATAAAGAGCTTTCACATCCGGGAAATCATCCAAAATGCGCCGTATCGCGCGGAACATGCTGTGCATTGGCTGCCCCAGATTCTCTCTCCGGTGGGCCGTCAGGATCAAGAGGCGGCTGCCTTTGGCCCACTCGAGCATCGGATGGCGGTAGTCCTCCCGGACAGTCATTTTCAGCGCGTCGATGCCGGTGTTGCCGGTGACATAGATCCTGGTCGGGTCTTTGCCCTCCTTCAGAAGATTGTCTCTCGCCGCCCGGGTGGGGGCAAAATGCCACTTGGCGGAAAGCCCGATGGCCTGGCGGTTGTATTCCTCCGGATAGGGAGAGTACAGATTGTAAGTCCGCAGGCCGGCCTCCACGTGACCGACGGGGATCCGGCTGTAAAAAGCCGCTAAACCGGCAGCAAACGCCGTGCTTGTGTCTCCGTGGACCAATACGGCGTCCGGCTGCTCGTTTTTCAGCACGTCCCGCATTCCAAGCAGCACACGGGTGGTGACGTCATACAGATCCTGACCGGCCTGCATGATGTTCAAATTGTAGTCCGGCACAATGCCAAATGTTTGCAGGACCTGCTCCAGCATTTCGCGGTGCTGGCCCGTCACGCACACGGTGACGCGGAGGCGGTCGCTCGATTGCAGTTCTTTCACCACAGGGCACATTTTGATCGCCTCGGGGCGCGTGCCGAATACCGCCAGGATATGTTTTTTCTCCATTTTATTTTATAAACCTCTTTTGGTCTTGGCAAATTTTCAGGCCTGCTCAGTTGATACAGCCTGAAGCAAGAGTTGTGATGTTCTCGTCCAAAAAGGCCAGGCGCCTCTGGATGACATCTTCCAGCTGCGCGATCGCCTCTTCGTAATTGTGCGGATCCTGAGATGTTTCGTCTGCGAAGGAATATCCCCACAGGGTATAATTGCGCTCCACCGCATCGCCCAGCAGCGCCCGCCCGCCGTCCAGGACCTCCTGGATGTGCTCATCCGACAGGCTGCCATTTCTCAGTTCTTCGTACCGCTGCACGATCCGCTCCACAAACGCCCGGTCTTGCAGCAGCCGGTCGAACCAGTAGGAATTGACCACAAAAAATTCGTCGCATTCCATATCGAACCACTGGTAATTGTCGAATGCATTGTTGTAATCCCAGACGCACAGCTTGATTTTGCCGTTTATTTCTTTGTAGACATACGTGGAAAGGACCCCCGCGTCATGGTTCAGAGCAAACTCGTTCAGAATAAAATAATCCACAAAGGAATCCACGTCGATATATTTGGCATACCCAATGTCCGGATCGTCAAAATAATCCGAATACAGCGCCTCTTCAAAGCTGCTGATATCCTGCTCGATCCATTGCCTCTGCTGCTCCGTCAGGCTGCTCTCGCCCGGGTAGTCCACACTGAGCTGCTGACCGGTATAGCCCATCGTTTGTCCGTAGGTGTGCAGCACGTTTTCTTCCGTCCCCACACGGTCGCGCTTGACAATATACGGGGTGGCGCCGGACACCAACCCGAAGGGATTGAGGTCCAGCCGTTCCGCACCGGCGGTGATCGGTTCCACCGCCAGATAGACGCCCTGATAATTGCCGTCCAGGAACAATTCGAAGAAGGTGCAGCCGGGCGCCCAGTCCATGATCTCGCCCGACAGGGTGTATACCAGATAATTGCGCAGCAGCGTTTTGTCCAGGAACGGGCCGTTGAGCACCCATTCACTGTCCGCCCCCAGACCGAAGAGATCATATTCCAGAGCCTTCCCGGATTCGCTCCGGTAGAATTTCAGCCTGTACTGTGGCTTATCGAACTGAGCATAGGAAGACGCGCCGCGGTACTTGATGGTCGCCGTGAGGACCGCGTCCGCCTGGCCGGAAATATCGTTTTGACCGGAAGCATCGTCCAGGACCGCCACGTCAGCCCAGATGGTCTTTTCCTTATAGATCTGCTGTCCGCCGGTGTCGATCATCAGGATGGGAAGTTCCGAAACAAACGGTTCGAGCTCCAGCGCGGCGAGAGCTTTTTCATCGGGCGGAAAGGGATTGTCCTGTTTCTGCTGTGTGACGGTCTGGCCTTCCGGAGCGGAGGGAGACTGCTCCAGCATCCAGGCCGCCCCCAAAGAAACGGTCAGGACCAGACAGACCATCGTCAGGATCGCAGCTGTCTTTTTCATTTGACCTCACCTGCCTTACCGCCGGAACTCGCCTTACCGGCTGATGTCATCCGTCTGTTCCACCAGATTGGCGCTGTGTACGCCCTCTGTGCGCATCAGCTTCTGCACGACGTCGATCTGATTTTTCTCATTTGCCTTTTTCAGCTGGCTGCCGGAGATGCCGTAGACCAGTTCAAAGCTGTTGCCCGACGCGCTTTTCACGATCTGGTGCGCGGCCTGCTGGAAAAAGGAGGTCACCACGCCCTCGATCGTGTTCTGCATGCTCAGATCGCCGCGGATGATCAGCAGCTGACGGTTGTCCGGGATCACCTGACGGGTCAGCAGCAGGAACAGGAACGCGAAGACTGCTCCGACTCCGACCAGCAGATACTGCGACACGCCGCAGCCGATGCCGATGGCGATGGCCCAGAAGATGAACGAGGCGTCCCGCACATCCTTCACGGCCGTGCGGAAGCGGATGATGGAAAGCGCGCCCACCATGCCCAGCGACAGCGCCACGTTGTTGCTGATCACGCACATGATGCTGGTGGTGATCACAACGATCAATCCGAGGGAAACGTTAAATTTACGGCTGTAGGCAGAACCGGAATAAGTGATCTTATACACGAACATCAGAAAAAACGCCGCGGCCAGAGATACCACGTTGTTCAGCAAGATGACCTGCAGATTCAGGCCCTCCGTGTTGGCCAAATTGGTTATGATAAAATCTTTCATTTCAGCGATCTCCTCCAAACTGATAGAATTGCCTTGCCTGTACGTATTTGCTGTTTGCAGTGGACAGACGGTCTGTCTGTACCACCTTTTTCAGAAAAGCGGGAAGCAAAGTAGTATATTTGACTTCCAGAACGCCCGTCCCCGGCGGCGTCAGCGTCGTCCACGGAGGTGTTTCGTCAAACAGATCCCAGCCGGACGCCGTGGCGCGCATCCCGGTGTCAAAGGTGACCCGGACATCGCCCGCATCATAGAGATACGCCTCCCGGTCGTATTCCACCAGAGTTTTCGGCTGATAAGCGCCTTGCAGCAATCTCATATACAGCGTCCTGGCGATCGGTTCAGGGCGCAGCGCCAGAGATCCATACTCGCACGCTTGCAGACGCGCGGCTTCTTCCCGGGTCAGAAAAAGCGAGTGCTTTTTGCTGTCGCTGCCCTGTTTCTGCTTCAGTTCCAATTTCACAGGGCCGTCTTTTCCGTAAACGCGCAGCCGGACTTTTGCCTTGACCAGATTGCCGTCCACCGTATCGTAATAATCCCGGTCGTATACGGAGTCAAAATACAGGGAACGCACCACATACCCGAAATCGCCGCCGTGGGGGTCCCGCTGCATCAACGCGGCAAGCATCGGCCGGATCTTCGCAAATTCATGCTGATAGATGACATACTTGATCTCTTTGCGGAAAACAACATCCACGCTTTTCATCTCCCTTCCGCTTCATAAGATCCAAGTCAGCGTTTTCTCCGCGGCTTCGCGGCAGGAAACAATTTCTGACCCCGGAACAGAAAGAGCTGGCACCCAACCCCCGCGGCGGCCAATATGACTGCCAGCACAACAGATGCCGCGCTTCCCGGTCCGGGCAGGACGCTCCAAAGCCTCCAGCCCTCTTCGCAAAAGGCAGCCGCGCCCCACAACGCAGTGAAGGCGCAGACGCTCCGGAACGGGAAGAAAAAGGTCAGGACGCCGGCGCCGGCACAGGCAAGCGCCGTCAGGATGAGCGCCGCCGCCGTCGATGCCCCACATTGTGTGGCCGCCAGATACGCCCCGCTTCCGGCAATTGCCGCGCACAGCGCCATCGATCCGGGACGATACCACCGGAAGGACAGAAATGCGAACACAACGCCCAGGACCGCGCTGAAGGTGACGGCGGCCTGTTGTCCCCAGACGGGCCAAATCCACAAGCTGCCTGCCAACGCCGTACAGACGAACGCCAGTCCAGATACCGCGCCCCGGTAAACGTAAAATCCAAACAAGCAGCACGCCAGCGCCAGCGCCGCAAAGATTGTCAGAATGAGGTGCTCATTGGGCTGCATCAGGCCGGTCAATCCATATTGTCCCGCCACATACAGCAAAAACCGATACAACAGTTGTGCCATGCTTGTTGTCTCCTGTCTTATTTTTCACTGAGCGGCGATCTGGCCGAGCGGGTACAGCTCCGCCGCCGTTCCCACCCTTTCCGGGCTGATGGTCACCAGTATCTCCGTGACGCCGTACTGCTTGAGCACTTGTGCGAAATCGAACTGCTGTGTGTTAAAATAACACAGCTGCACATAAACGATGCGTTCAAACGACGTCACCATCCACGGCGCGACCACATTTCCGCCGCCTTCATCCAGAAGCAAAAGCGTTTTGCCGTTCTCGGCCAAACCATCCCAGATGCAGATGTCGGCTCCGCTATCGACAAACATTCCGTTTCCGGCGGAAGCGCGCCGCACCAGCAGTTTGTTTTGAGACTCGGACGGCGAGGAGATCACTTCCATCATCGGATTGTAGCGGTCATACAAGTAATAGTACTGCCGGTCCGGCACGATGCTGCCAAAACGCTCTTCGAACTCCACGCCAAGCGAGCCTGTCGTGGTGTTTTGGGCGTATTCCTGAAACGTGTCAATGGCGAAGGTCTCCATCTCCGCAGCCTGCAAAAATGCCTGGCCGGCATAATAGGCGCCGCGCGCCGTCCAGGTGCTGTCCGTCCGGTAAAACAGATATTCCTGTTCATGCTCTTCCAGCATCTGGAACACCGGCACGGCGACAGCCAGATCCCCGACGCCGCCGAGAAGGTCCTGCTCGAGAGAGATCTGCTTCTCTCTCTCCTGGCGGACGATTTCCAGATAGTCCGCGTCGCTGCTGAAGGATGTCTCCAGACTGATGCGGAGAGGCATCATCATTGCATAGAGACCGATGTCCGGAAAAGAAGCGCGGGCCCAGCTCAGAAAGCCGCGCAGCGCCTGCACATGGTTTGCGACGTCCTCGCCGGTGTATTCGTACCGCAGCAGGACGCGGTCCTCAAAGACAACGTGCGACGCAGTGACCTCGAGGGGAGTCTGAGCCAGCTGCCGCCCGTCTTCCAGCCCCTGATTTCTGTGCAGATCGGTCTCCAGCACGACGGTTTGCTCCGCGTCGTCCTGCCGGGCCGCTGCGCTGAACAGAAAGCTGAACAGGCAAAGCGCCACCAGCGCCGCCAGCAGCAAAAGCCCGATCGCGGCCGCCTGAACTCTATTCTTATACACCGGCGAACGCATCTCCTTTCTGCGTGGTCTCCTCGGCTCGTGCTTCGGTCCCGGCCTGCGCCGACTCAAGAGGACAATTCAGGAAGCAGTGGTCTCTGATGGTCTCAGGCAGGCCGCCCCGCGCCATCCGGACGTTTTGCAGGCTGACACAGTTGGCAAAAGCAGTCGTTCCAAGCACCTCCAGCCCGTCGGGCAAGAGGATCTCACGCAGCCCGGAGCAGCCGTCGAACGCGCTTCGCTCGATGCGCCGCAGGTTTGTCAGGCCGCTGAGGTCCAGCCGCTGCAGGCTCACGCAGTCCGCAAACGCATACTCGCCGATCCTCTCCAGAGAGGCGGGCAAAACGACGGTCTCCAAAGAGCGGCAGCCGAAAAACATACTGTCCGGGATGGCCTTCACCCCTTCCGGGATGGCCGCCCGGCGAAGAAACGTCTGATGGCGGAATCCCTGGTCGTCGACCGCGTCAAACTCCTGACAGGTCGCAAACGTCAGCTCTGTCTCCCGGCGAGGCTCGGGCAGATATTGTTCCTCCCGCGTTTCCTCCGCCCCATCGAACTGATGGACGGGACAGACGACGCCGCCCCTCTCGTTGCTGATGTAACCGTACACGAAGCAATCTTCTTCTGTTGTGATATGTCCGTGGGCGATCATGGAGCTGACACGGTTCTCCTGTCCGATCACCACGCCAGCTTCGCAGTGGATGTCGGCTTGCGTAAAAACGCTGCCAAGGACCGCGCTGTTGCGGCTCAGATAAAGATCTCCCTCCGCAAACAGGTTCCCGCAGATCACGGCGTTCTCCGCCAGATGAACGCCGCCCTGAGAACGGACGTCCCCCTGCACGACGATGCTCTCGTCGATGACAAGATCGCCGGAACAGACCAGAGACGTTTGGATCACACCGTTTTCATCGGCGTCGCTTCGGCTGACGTGCCGGCCGGAGATCTGTTTGATCTCCGCATCATGCAGCCGGCAGCTGACCTGTTTTCGTTCGCCGCCCGGTTTTTGCGGCAGATGGGGATACGAGCCCAAATGGATCACCGGCGCGTACATTCGGCGGAAGGTGCAGTTTTTTCCCACACAGATGGCCTGACCGGACGTCACGCTGATCCCGAGATCGCAGTTGTCATAAACGGCCACCGTCCCGTCCGCGTCGGCCCAGCGGTAAATGTGAACGTCTTTTCCAAACAACAGGCTGCCGGGCGTGCGCACGGCGCGAAGACTTGTCCCCGCCGCAAATCGTGCGTTTTGAAAGGCGTAGATTTCCCGTTCGAACTGGACCGGGGGCGGCTTCAGCTCGCCGCGTTCACCGACCACGAGCAGCTCGCACGGATCGGGATAATCAGCCGCCTGCAGATCGTCTGCCAGCAAATATTTTTCCGCGCGGGAAAGCGCAAGAACGCCGTCTTTCCTGCTTGCCCAGGCCTTTCGGAAAAGTGATTCAAAGGATTTTCCGAAATAGCGCGGGTCGCGCCGCCTGTCCTGCCGGACGGGCAGGATGCTGTCTTTTCCGTGGTAATACCAATAAACCGCCAGAAGGATCGGGAACATCAGGAGCAGCAAAAAAAGCCCGGCCATCAACCATATCCAAATCATCCAGTCACCTCCTGCTCAGATGATCCGTTCTATTTTGTAAACCGTTTCGTCTTCGCCCAGACCACCTGACGCCCGGTGATGAGATCCGCGATCGCATCCAAAAACCCCAGGCTGATCGTCCACATGTAAAAATAGAAATTGTACATGATGAGCGGCAGCAAATACACCTCGTTTTTGATGCCGTCCATGGTCAGGGCGCTGCCGATCTCATAGAAGGGCGCGAAATTGCCAAAGGAGCAGTAGGCGCCGATGAAAAGCAGGACCCACCAGCCCGAGAGGATATCCATTTCGTGCAGGAAAAACAGGGCGATCGCGTCCAGCTGCCCCACCGCCAGCAAAAACGGAACGGCGTAGACGAGCAGCAGCAGGATCCCGTCCAGCTTTTCCTTCCAGTTCATATGCTTCGTGACAAGCACGCGCAGAAAATACCGGAACATGACGTTGTTGTGCCCGCGCGACCAGCGCCTGATCTGCCGCCCGCGCACTTCCCACGTCTCGGGGGTTTCCTCATAGCACTCCGCGGAATTCGCATAGATGACCTTCCAGCCATTGGTAAACAGGCGGAAGGTCAGCTCTGTGTCTTCCGCCAGCACGGCAGGGTTGAACCCGCCCATTTTCAGGAGGAGATCCTTCCGGAAGCCGCCCACCGTACCGCCGTACTGGGGGATCAGCCCCATATTGTACCGCGCCTGCTGGTCCACCTGATATCCGCCGCTGCGCTCCAGATTGATGAGCCTGGTCAGCATATTGCGGTTTGCGTTGTAAGGGATGACCCGCCCCATCACAGCGCCCACGGAGGGATCGGCAAATGCGATGGCCAGCTGTTTGAGCATGTCTGTCGCCGGGCGGTAATCCGCGTCGAAGACGATGATGATGTCCCCTGTCGCGACAGCCATCGCGTCATTCAGCCCCGCGGGCTTGCCGCGATCCGGGCAGTCACGGTGAAGCGGGCGGATGAACTCGTATTTCGCGTGATACTCATCCAGCAGCTCTCTGGTGCGGTCCGTGGAGTTGTCGTTGATGGGGATGATCTCCAGCCGGTCCCGGTCGTAATCGCACTGAAGCAGGGAATCGAGCACATAGTGCAAGACCTGCTCCTCGTTGTGCATGGGCACCAGGACTGAAATTTTTGGCATCCGGCTGGAATAAATGTCGTTGTAATACAGTTTTTGCTTTCCGAAGGCACGGTTGTAGGCGAAAAGCAGATGACGGACGGCGTATACGATCATCAGCACGATGGTGAAGATCATATATCCCTTCAAAACGATTATGCCCACACCCAATCTCCTTTCTTTTTTGTATTGTAAATGCGGATCACTCCATTGGTGGAAATGGCATAAATGGCAACGAAATACAGAAAATCGAAGAAGGGGCCCAGTGCGAAAAACATCAGCGGCATGTACAAGACCGAAAAGCGATACAGGATCCAAAGGAACAGGACATACCGCACAAAGCCGAGGACAAACGAATACAGCATGATGGAGACGACCGTCAGCATCCGGCGCAGGATCGCGCCGCGCCCCAGAACTCCCATGACGAGCCCGATCAGCACCAGAAAGGTGATCCAGATCCCGATTTGCTGCTTGATGTACAGATCGGAGAAATCCTCCAGCGTGTAGGGCATGAGGTCTTTTCCGAGCAGGAAAAAGGCGCAGGCCATCGTGTGAATGAGCAGCATGATGGAGAGATAGACCGCGACCGGCCTGCCCTTTCGAGGCCCGGTGGACAACACCCAGACCGTTCCCAGACAGACCGCAAGGTTGCCGAGGATCAAGCTGTAATCCGGCTGCGTAGTAGGCAGCACCGCATAATACGCCGGACCAAGCCGGGGCAGGAACGTTCCCGCGCTGATCTCCGCCCGCGGCCCTCCCGCCTGTTGGATCATCCAGACGGCGCCGTTCGTCATGACCCATGTCAGCTCGTCATAGAAAAGCAGAAGAAGAACGAGGCATGGAAGAATAAAAAGCAGGAGAAACAGCGCGCACTCCGCCCGGTTCGCTTTCAAGTGGCGGTATGTACGTGCAAAATAGATCTGTCTTTTATGATCCGAAGCCATAAGATCCTCCCGTGCAAAGCAATTTTCCGATCCGTCCCGGCCGTGTTCTCGCCTGCCCGCCCGAAGCACGGCAGCGGGCGCCCTCTCCGTTCAGCGCGCCGGCAAACGTTGAACGCATTTTGAACGCCTGACTGCATCCGTCAGGCATTTGAAATACGATCCATCCAATCAAAATAATACGTTCTTACACGATGTAATATGAAAAATCCTGAAAAGTACGATAAAAAGGCGTCAGAAAGCAACGCGAACATACCAAATAGATACTTTGTGCGGGTCCCCCCAAAAAACAAACCGCAGGGCCGCGTTTTTCCCGTTAAATAAATTCATACCGCAAAACAGTCTGAACGCAAAAGATGAATTTATGACCAGCAGAAAGATGTAGTCTCTTTGACTATACTGTTCGAACAAGATCGCGTCAAGCATCGTTTTCACAAACAGTCTCTGAAAATGTAAATTTCACTAATTTACGCAAAAAAATACAAAAAAAGGTACATTCGGACGATGGGAGCCCTCATTGCAGCGATCTGCGGCTGACGAATGAAATATTTCTTCCGATCAGCCCGGCGTGCGAAAACGGCCGCAACGAGAGTTGCAGAGAAAATCACCCTTTCATGATTTTCAGCCCTTGCGCAAAGCACTCCGTTACAGCCGTTTTTATCGTATTTTGATGTATCATAATGATTAAAGTCCGTTCGTTCCGCCTGTCGCGATCCATCAGCCTCCTTTCAGTATATCATCGCCTCTTTCTCTTTTCAAGAGGCATATGGTTTTTCTGCTTTTTGGCCAAACGCGGCAAAACAGCCGCGGACAACGGACATGGAAAACGCCCCACCGTGTAAGGTGGGGCGCAGCCTTTCCGCCTGTCAGTGCGGCAGGATCTCAATCTGATCGAACACGAACGCGTCCGTGGCAGTCACGTTCCAGTTCGAGACGTAGTCCTTCATCATCATGCGCGCGGAGCCGTAGTACAGCGGCAGCAGGACGTAGTCGTTCATGAACATGTCCTCGGCCTGATGCAGGTAGGCGTCCGCCTCGGCGCCGTCCGTGCTGGCCAGCGCGAGCGACAGAAGCTCGTCGTACTCCTCATTGCGCCAGCCGGTCTCAAGGGGCGGCTCGTCGCCCTGATACGTCTGGAGGAAAGCCATCGGGTGCAGGTAGGTGGCGGAGTCGCCCATCGCGGCCACGCCGTAGTCGAGGTTCAGGATCTGGTCGTAGAACACGGCCCACTCGGAGCTCTCGATCTCACAGTTGATGCCCAGATTCGTCTCCCACATGTTGGCCAGCGCCTCCGTCACCTTCTTGACGGTGTCGCTGGTGTAGTAGTTCAGGCGGATGGTGAGCTGGGACGGGTCGGAGTATCCGGCCTCGGCCAGCAGCGCCTTCGCCTCGTCGATCTTCGCGGTGACGCCGATGTCATAGTCGCCGCCCGCCTCGCGGAAGTCCTGACCGTCGGTCTGGATATAGCCGGTGGGCACGTGGCCGGTGGCCGGCTGCGCGTCGCTCTGGAGCACGTCCTCGATCAGCGACGTGCGGTCAACGGCGAGCGTGAGCGCCTTGCGGACGCGGACGTCGGACAGCACCTCGTCGGTGGTGTTGAACATCCAGTACGTGTTGCTGAACAAGCTGATGCTGTAGAAGTCGTCGCGGCCCTTCAGCGTCGGGACGCTGGACGACGGGACGTTCGTCAGGCCGTCGAGCTGGCCGGCCTCATAGGCGTTCAGCGCGGTGTTCAGGTCCTGGAAGATCATCAGGTCGATCTTGTCCAGCTTGACCTCGTCCGCCAGCCAGTAGTTCTCGTTCTTGACGAGGTAGATGCCCTCGCTCATCTTGTAATCGACAAGGCGGAACGGGCCGTTGGAGACGTAGTTCGCGTAATCGGTGGCCCAGTCCTCGTTGGCCTCGACGACCGCTTTGCACACAGGCAGGTACGTCCACGTGGCCAGCAGCGACGTGAAGTAGCTGCACGGGGACTCGAGCGTGACCTCGAGCGTCGTGTCGTCGAGCACCTTGACGCCGACATCCTCCCACTCGCACTCGCCGTTGTAGAACGCCTGGCCGTTCTTGATGTACTGATAGATCATGTACGCGCCCGACGCGCCAAATTCCGGCGTCATGACGCGCTTCCACGCGAAGGCGAAGTCCTCGGCGGTGACAGGGCTGCCGTCAGACCACTTCATGCCCTCAACGAGGTGGAACGTCCACACAAGGCCGTCGTCGCTGATGTCCCATGTCTCAGCCGCGCCCGGGACGAGGTTGTCGTCCACGTCATAGCGGACGAGGCCCACGAAACAGGTGTTGAACACCGGCCCCGCGAACGTGTTCAGCGTGTAGCCGGGGTCGAGACTGTCCGGGTCATCCACAATGGCGAAGCGGAATTCCTGCACGGCCTCCGTCGCCCCGGTGCTCCCGCTGCCGCTGGAGACGGCGGCCGAGCCGCTGTCCTGTCCGCCGGTCGTGATGCCGCAGGCGGCCAGCATGGACACAGCGAGGACGAGCGCCACAAGTCTGATCCAACTTTTCTTCATCAAAACTCCCTCTCTTTACACAGAAATACTCTGAAATCCCCTTCGCGCGCGGCGACGGGACGCAGGCCCTGCCACCGGCCCTTCCCCGCCGCGCGTTCCGGGAAGATCATTTGGAATACAGATGGCAGCACACCATGTGGCCGCCGCCCGCGTCCGTCAGCTCCGGGACAGCCTCCCGGCAGACGGGCTTCGCATAGGGGCACCGCGGATGGAAATGGCATCCCGCGGGCGGGTCGATGGGGCTTGGCACCTCGCCCTCCAGCCCCTCCTTGTTCCGGCTGCGGGCAAGCTTTGGGTTCGCGATGGGCACCGAGCGCAGAAGCCCCTGCGTGTAGGGGTGCAGCGGCTGGCGGTAGATCTCCTCGCTCTCGCACAGCTCGACCAGACGGCCGAGGTACATCACGCCGACGCGGTGCGACATGTATCGCACCATCGACAGATCGTGGGCGATGAAGAGGTACGTCAGGCCCAGTTCGCGCTGGAAGTCGCCAAGCATGTTGACGACTTGAGCCTGAATGGACACGTCGAGCGCGGAGATCGCCTCATCGCAGATGACCATTTTGGGATGGACGGCGAGCGCGCGGGCGATGCAGATGCGCTGGCGCTGACCGCCCGAAAACTCGTGCGGAAAGCGGCCAAGGCAGTCCGGCGCAAGGCCCACGCGCAGCAGCGCCTCACGCGCCAGTTCCGTGCGCTCCTCGTCGTTCGCGCCGATGCCGTTCGCGATGAGCGGCTCCAGCAGCGCGCTGCGCACCGTCATGCGGCCGTTCAGCGAGGAATACGGGTCCTGAAACACCATTTGCAGCTTGCGGCGCACCTGTTTCTCCTTCAGCTCGCGCTGCGTCATGCCGCTGATGTCGAGGCCGTCGAAAATGATCTTGCCGCCGGTCGGCTTTGTGAGGCGGATGACCGTGCGCGCCAGCGTGGACTTTCCGCAGCCGGACTCGCCGACGAGGCCGAAGGTCTCGCCCTCGCGGATGGAGAAGCTGACGCCGTCCACCGCGTGCACGGCGCTGCCGCGCCGCCCCGCGACCGGAAAATACTGCTTGAGGTCCTGTACCTCAAGCAAGGTCTTATTCGGCTCCATGAGAGGAGTTCTCCTTTCCTTCCCTGAAGGGATTGCCGTCCGCCGGGGCTTCCGGGGCCAGCAGCCAGCACGCGCTGGTGTGTGTCTGCGAGCAGCGCACCGTCTCCGGGCGCAGGCGTCCGCAGATGTTGCGCGCATAACGGCACCGCGCGCGGAACGGACAGCCCTCGGGCGGCTGGAGCAGGCTGGGCGGAGAACCCGGGATGGGGCTCAGCCGCCGCGCCTTATCCTGATCGAGCTGCGGGACGGAACTCATCAGCCCCATCGTATAAGGATGGCTGGGGTGGTCGAAGATGTCGTCGGTCGAACCCTGCTCCATCACGAGACCGCCGTACAGCACGACGACGCGGTCGCACAGCTCGGCGACGACGCCGAGGTCGTGTGTGATGAAGATGACGGACAGATCCATCTCGCGGCACATCTCGCGCAGCAGAAGCAGGATCTGGTTCTGGATCGTCACGTCGAGCGCCGTCGTCGGCTCGTCGGCGATGAGGATCTCCGGGTCGCACGAGAGGGCCATCGCGATCATGACGCGCTGGCGCATGCCGCCCGACAGCTCGTGCGGATAGCAGTCATAACGCCGCTCTGCGTCCGGGATGCGCACGCGCTTGAGCAGCGCCAGCGCCTTGGCTCGCGCCTCGTCTCGGGTCAGCTTCGGCAGGTTCTGCCGGATGCCCTCCTCGATCTGGCGTCCCACCTTCATCAGCGGGTCAAGGGACGTCATCGGGTCCTGAAAGATCATCGAGATGCGCTTGCCGCGCACCTTGCGCATCTCCTTCGCGGAGATCTTCAGAAGGTTCTTCCCGTCGAACAGGATCTCGCCTTCCGTGTGATAGGCGTTCTCCGGTAGCACTTTGAGCACCGACATGGCGGTGACGCTCTTGCCGCAGCCGGATTCGCCGACGATGCCCAGCACCTCGCCGCGATGCAGTTCCAGCGAGACGCCGCGCACCGCCTGCACCTCGCCCGCGCGCGTGCGGAAGGAGGTGTGGAGATTTTCGATTTTCAGCACAGTTTCACTCATACCGTCACCCCCGCTCACTTGCGCATCTGGGGATCAAACGAATCCCGCAGGCCGTCGCCGATGAAGTTGAAGGCGAACATGGCGATGCAGATGAGCCCCGCGGGGAACGCCAGCTGATACGGCGCGATCTGCAGCGTCTCCAGCGCGTCGTTGCACATGGTGCCGAGCGAGGCCATCGGCGCGGAGATGCCGAGGCCGATGAAGCTCATGAACGCCTCCGTGAAGATGGCGGAGGGGATCTGCATCGTGGCGGTGACGATGATGGGGCCCATCGTGTTGGGGATCAGGTGGCAGCGCAGGATGTAGCCGGTGCTGCTGCCCATCGTGTAGGCGGCGCTGACGTACTCCTGCTTTTTCAGCGCGAGCATCTCGCCGCGCACCACGCGCGCCATGTCGACCCAGTAGACGGAGCCGAGCGCGATGATGATGCTCATCAGTCCGCTGTTATCGAACAGCACCATGATGAGGATGACGTACATCGTCAGCGGGATGGAGCTGATGATGTCGACGATGCGCATCATCACGACGTCCACCATGCCGCCGAGATAGCCCGAGATGCTGCCGTAGAGGATGCCGATGACGAGGTTGACCATCGTGGCGACAAATGCCACCGTCAGCGAGATGCGCGCGCCGTACATCAGGCGCACCATGACGTCACGGCCGAGGTAATCGGTGCCGAGCACGAAGCGGCGGTTCCACACGTGCGTCTTGGCCAGCTCCTCGCCCTGCTCGTTTTGCAGCACGTAGGGACTGGTGCGGTAGCTCAGATAGTACGTCTCGCCGCCCAGTTCATAGACGTAGCGCTTGTTTTCCGTCTCCTCGCCCGCGCTGCGGACAGCGTCCTGCAAGGTGCCGTCCTCGTCCACGGCAAGCAGCTTGCCGCCGGTGGAGACGTAATAATACTGGTCGCCGACTGTGTAGACGGTCAGAAGCGGCGGCGTGCTGACGTAGGCCAGCTGCTGGTTGTCGTACGAGTTTTCGCTGAGCAGCGGGCCGACGATGGCGAAGATCAGCGTGAGCGCGACCAGCACGACGCCGAGCATCGCCGTTCTGTGGTGTGTGAACTGATACAAAACGTCCTGCGCGAACGTCGTGCTGGGCCCGGCGATGTGCTCGGCCTCCTGCACGCCGCTGTCGCAGCGCTCCCAGTCATTGGGGACAAACTGACTCATTTCCAAATACCTTCCTTACGTCTCTGTGCGGTCATTCGCCCAGCTTGATGCGCGGGTCGATCAGGCTGTAGACGATGTCCACGAGGAACACCATCACCACGAGGATGGTCGCGTAGAACAGCGTGAAGCCCATGATGGCGGTGTAGTCGCGGTTCGTGATGCTCTGGATGAAAAAGCGGCCCATGCCGGGCAGCGCGAAGATCTTTTCCACGACGAACGAGCCCATCAAAAGGCCCGCCATCAGCGGCCCGAGCACCGTGATGACCGGAATGAGCGAATTGCGCAGCCCGTGGCGCACCACCACCTGCGCCTCCGTGAGGCCCTTGACGCGCGCGGTGCGGATGTAGTCCTTGCGCATCACATCCATCAGGCTCGAGCGCGTCAGGCGCGTGATGAACGCGAGGTAATAACCCGACAGCGCGAGCACCGGGAGCACATAGCCCTTGAGCGTCGCGACGCCGTACACGGGGAACCAGCCCAGACGGTAGGCGAGGAAGTAGTCGAGCAGCGTCGCGACCACGAACGACGGGATGGTGATGCCGAGCGCCGTGACGACGCTGATGAGCGTGTCCTGCCATTTGCCGTGCTTGAGCGCGGCGATGATGCCCAGCGGGATGCTGAGGATGAGCGTGAACAGCATCGAGAACACGCCGAGCGCCGCCGAGATGGGGAAGCCCCGGGCGATCAGCTCGTTGACGGAGGTACCCTCATATTTGAAAGAGGGGCCGAGGTCGAAGTGCAGCACGCCCATGAAATAATCCCAGAACTGTTCGTAGAGCGGCGCATTCAGGTTGTATTTTTCATCGAGCGCGGCCTGGATCTCCGCGGGCAGGCGCTTGCCGGAACTGTACGGCCCGCCCGGGATGGCGTGCATGATGAGAAATGTCAGAAGCAGGATCACAAACAGCGTCAGCAGCATCATCAGCAGACGCTTGACGATAAATTTCAGCACGGGGCACTCACCTTTCCCGCCCGAGGGCGCGGCCGACCGGCGTCGGTTCAAAAATTCTTTACTATTTTAGCATAGTAAAGTGCCATTGTCTATAGGCCGTACGATATTTTTTGCGGTATCCCGGCAGAAATTGACAGGGCGCGCGGGATCTTCTATGATAGAGAAAACACAGTTGAAAAGGAGCGGCGGCGATGAAGCACCCGTATGTGACATTCTGGATGGAGCACGGCCCGAAGATCGTGTGCGAGCTGTACCCGGAGGAGGCGCCGAACACGGTGAACAGCTTTTTGTATCTGGCGCGGCTGGGCTGTTTTGACGGTCACGCGATGGAGCGGCTCGCGCCGGATTTTGTGGCGGATATGAGCTACACCGCCTTCGGACGGGAGGAGGCACGGTATCTGATCGCGTACGAGACGCAGTCCGCCGGGTTCCCGAACCATCTGCGCGCGGCGCCGGGGACGATCGTGATGGGCGGATATGAAAACGGGATCGCGGGCGGAGAGTTCTTTTTTCCGCTGAAGGAAAACGCGAAGCTGGACTACAGCTACCCCGCCTTCGGCCGCGTTGTCGAGGGCATGGACGAGGTGCTGCGCTGGAACACGCTTCCGGTGGTGGAGGTCCCGTTCCCGCTCGACCCGTCCATCCGCATCACCGCGCCCGCCGAGCGCATCGCGGTGAAAAAGGCCGAGGTGGAGACGTTCGGCGTTGAATATCCCCTTCCCGTGCGGCTCGAGGGCGCGAAGCTCCCGGTCAACTGGGGGATGCCGGGCGGCTGATGCGCGGCATTCCGCCTTTGACGCCGAATCAAAAAGCACCCCATGGTCCGGCCGGCGCAAACGCCGGTCCCGTCCAGGGGGTGCTTTTTCAATGGGTCTGTGTTTCGTCAGTCGACGTCGTGATCGTCACAGAGATCGTCCTCGCACGCATTGTCGCTGACCTCCATCGAGCGGACGCGGTTTTTCATGCGCGCCTCCTCGACCTGTGCGGACAACAGTTCCTTGACCTTGTTGTGGTTTTTGATATGCCGGACAAGAAGTGTCGGCGATGTGGCGTCCGTCGTGTGCAGCAAAATCGACCCGACGCCGAACAGACGGTCGATCAGCGTCTCCTGCGCCGAGATGTCGCGCACGCGGAACAGGCGCAGTTCCTCCTCGCGCGTGTTGAGAAGCCCCGTTTTGACGATCAGACGCGACTGCGTCAGTTCATAGCGCGTGAAAGAGATCGCAAGCCCGAGGATGCGCTTTTTGTCGCGCCACAAAAGCGGTTCCTCCTGAATGTCGAAGGCGATCTCCCCGTTTCTCAGCTTGGCCATCGTTCTCCCCTTCCCGGCGCGCGGCGCGCCGCTCTTTTTTTGTCTATTGTACCACATCGGCAAAACCTGTCAATCCGCTGCGCGCATAGGCGCGGGCGCGCCGGGCATGATATGGTCGGGAGGCGATGAAGAATGTCGGATCACGACAGCGGCCTGAGCCGCGAGACGATGTGCGCGCAGGCCCGCAGATATTTTGACGCGATGTGCCGGGGCGAGGTGCGCCCGGCGCTGTACTACACGGAGCAGGAGCAGCGCTTGTGCGGCGACGGCATCGTCGAATCAGACGACACGGTGCGCAGCAAAATGCGCAGCAAGGAATTGTATCCGCAGGGGTGACAGGGCGGCGCGCTTTGTGGTATACTGATGCTGCCGAAAGGAGGCAGGATCATGGAATTTACCACGCTGGAAAATAAAATCGAACTGGTCGAAGACGGCAAGGTGCTGGCTGAGATCGACTTTCCCGCCTGCGGCGACGGCTGCGTTGACATCTGCCACACGTTCGTGGACGGCTCGCTGCGCGGGCAGGGCGTCGCGGGCAAGCTGATGCGTCAGTGCGCGGACGAGCTGCGCCGCACCGGGCGCAAGGCCGTACCGACGTGCAGCTATGCCGCCGCATGGTTTGAAAAGCACCCCGAGGAAGCAGACCTGCTGAAATGAGTTTGAATCGAAAAACGCGCTGCACACGCAGCGCGTTTTTTATTGGTTCTCCTCCGCACCCGGCAACAGCGGCGCGTACATTGTGATGGCGTGATTTTCGGTGACGTATTCCTCCCACTCGGCGGACGTCTCACTGTCCCGGCAGAGACGCCACAGCTCGTTGTGGCGGGAGAATCCGCCCCACCACTCGCGCTCGAAGCGATGGTTTTTCTCTATCACTTTGTATTTGATGTGCGGCTGCTCGGTGCACCGCCACTCGCCCTCCAGATGCGTCTCGCCCACCCGGACGCGGAGTTGCCATGTGCAGTGCGTGTCGTTGCGGATCATCAGGTCGCGGTAGGGATAGACGCACGTCGCGCCCGAGCCGAACGGCTGCGTGCGGTTTGAGTCCGGGAACACGTCGTACGAGTGGCGGTATCGCTCCGCGACCGTCAGCGGCGTGTGGAGCGTCATCCAGTAGATGAGATTGGACAGCTGGCACAGCCCGCCGCCGACGCCCGGCCCGAACGTGCCGCAGAACAGCACCATACCGTCCACATATCCCTTGCGGCGCGTGGGATGGCCGATGCATTTCCAATAGCTGAACGTCTCGCCCGGGCGGAGAAGCAGACCGTCGAGGCGCGCGCACGCAAGCTTCAAATTGACGATCTTGTTGTACTGATACTGCATGTCGACGTCCTTCAGCTTGCGCAGCAGCGGCGTTTTGTGATCGGCCGCGCGCCACGGGAGCGGCTCTTTGTCCCGCGTTTTCGCAAAGCGCACGCCGCCGAACAGCCAGTACGCGTACCGGCGCGCCGTATAGTACGCCGTGCCGCACGCGAGCCGCACCGCGCCGCGCTTTTTGGGTCTGAGATCCTCCGCCATACCGCCGCCCTCCCTTTGTCTTCAGCATATCATATCCGCCCCGGAAAGGCAACGGAAAAGGAAACGGACTGAGCCGGTCTCCGGCTCAGTCCGCTGTGCATTACTCTTTGCTCCTGATGTACTCGTCGATGGCCTTCGCCGCGTGCTTGCCGGCGCCCATTGCGAGGATGACCGTCGCCGCGCCCGTCACCGCGTCGCCGCCCGCGTACACGCCCTCGCGCGTCGTCAGGCCGTCGTCGCCGTTCGTGATGATGCATCCGTGACGGTTCGTCTCAAGCCCCGGCGTCGTCGAGCGGATCAGCGGGT
>CALXIU010000240.1 GCA_944388415.1 uncultured Ruthenibacterium sp.
AAATGCGGTCAATGTGCCAGCGCAGGCCGGGATGAAAATAGATCGCCTCCACGATCCCGCGCGCCGCCGACGGCGTCAGAACGTCATAGGACATACGCTCCGCCTTAAGCTCCGGACGCGTGAACAACGCATACTCTCCCCAAACCTCCAGTTGAATCATGGCATTACCTCCATTCTTTTATTGAATGTGTTTTGTAATTTCTGTGTTCTTAGATTACTCCCATTTCTTCTCAATGTCAAGTGTCCAACATTATTTCATGGCATTGTCACATACTGACAATTCACTTTTGTTGATATTCACCATTCTGACTGACGTTGTATTTTTTTGTCCAGCAAGGTATAATAAAGTGTCAGCGAATGCTGTGGGTAGAAAATATTGAATGTGCTTTGTGGAAAAGCGGCGGCAAGTGATCGGCTTGCCGCCCTTTTTCTTTATATCATCCAGCCCTTTCCCGTCTCCACATCGAGCGACAGGCCGGTGCTGCGGTCGTACAGCGTGGGATCCGTCAGCACCCAGTCGCCGCTGTCCGTTTCCGTCACGGCTCCGGCCGCGCGAAGGGCCTCCAGATGGTTGGGATACACCGTCACACCGTACGGGCCGAGCTTGCGGTAGAGGGACCGGCTCGTCCATCCGGCGCGCAGCGCGTCAATCAGCGCGGTGTTTTCCTCGAGCGGCACATAGACAGTGACGGCCGGGGACTCGATGAGACGAAACTTCTCCGCCATCGTCGCAAACGGCATTATCCGTCCGTCCATCGTGGTCGCAAAGCCCTTGAGGATCTGCTTTTTGTCCAGCGCCTCCTCGCCCTGAACCGTGCGCAGCAGAGTAAAATAGGATTCCACCGCCTCCGGCGAAGACGGGTCGGCGCAGCGCTTCCAGACGCTGCGCGCGGCGTCCACATTGGGACGGATCATCGCGGGCACGGCCTGTCCCTCCAGACGAAACACCGTGACGACGCTCTCTTCGGCGCTGCGCTTTCCCTCCCGGTTGCAGCGCCCGGCCGTTTGCAGCACGGAGTCGAGACCGGCCTCCTCGCGCCACGCGACCGGGAAGTCCACATCCACGCCCGCCTCGATCAGCGACGTAGACACCACGCGGCAGGATAAGCCCTCCCGCAGCCTTGCGCGGATCTCGCGCAGAATGCGTTTGCGGTCGGCCGCGCACAGCAGCGTCGTGAGGCAGTAGCTGCCCTCGTCGGGCAGCGCTTCAAACAATCGCTGCGCCGTCGCCCGGCGGTTGACGACGCAGAGCGCCTGACGCACGGCGAGAAGCTGCTCTTCCAGCGCCTCCTGTGTGATCTCCCCGGCGTTTTTCAGCGTGGTGCGGCGGAAAAAATGGTAAAGCTCTCTGGTGTCCGGGCAGATCTCCCAGAGCGGGAGGCCGGGGGCCAGCTCCGCGAAGAGCGGCCCGAGCGCCGGCTGTGTGGCCGTGCAGAGGACCGCCGTCACGCCGTAGTGCTGCACCAGCTGGCCGATGGCGGCCACGCACGGACGAAGGTACGCCACCGGCAGCGTCTGCGCCTCGTCGAAGATGACCACGCTGTCCGCCAGATTGTGCAGCTTGCGGCAGCGCGAGGAGCGGTTTGCGAACAGCGATTCGAAGAACTGGACAGCCGTCGTCACGATGACGGGTGCGTCCCAGTTTTCCGTCGCCAGGATCTTGCGGAGCAGCGCGGGGTCCGTGTCGTTCTCGCCCTGAACGGCGTCGCTGCCGCTGTGGTGCTCCAGCACGTTCTTCTCTCCCAGAATGCCCGTGAACACCCCGGCCGTCTGATCGATGATGGAGGTGTAGGGGATCACGTAGACGACGCGCCGCTTGCCGTGGGCGGCGGCATGGGCGAGCGAGAATGCCAGAGATGAGACTGTCTTGCCGCCGCCTGTCGGCACCGTCAGCGTGAACAGCCCTGCGCTCTGCTTCTCGCCCTGTTCAAAGCAGGTTTTCAAAATGTCGCAGCGGCGGCGGTTCAGCTCGTTTTCCGCGTTCCACCACGGCTCCACCGCCTCTCGCAGCCGGGCCAGCAGCGCCGGGATATCGTCGCCCTCTCCGCGCGGGGCGGATGCGCCGCGCATGAAGGTCTCCGTGTCCAGATAATCTGCGTCCACCAGACAGGAGTAGAGCATCCGGATGTAAAATGCCTCCGTGAAATTGTCGCGTGGAAGGTCGGGCCGGAATGCCTGTGGCAGCACGACTTCCTCCCTCCATCCGTCGCACGGCGCGATGCATCGCTTGCACCGTCCCAGCAGCGTCGCCGCTGTGTCGGGGTCTGTCCTCCCGCCGCCGTCCGGCAAACCGCCGTGGTGCCCCGCCACCGCGAAGGCGGCCTCCGGCTGGCGAAGCCGCCACGCCTCCTGCGCGCCCGCTGTGGAGTGATCCACCTTTTCCCCGCCGTCGAGCCTGTGCTGAAACCCGTCGCTGTATTTTCCGATGTCGTGCAGCGTCCCCGCCAGCCGCGCCTGACTCTCGCCGCCAAAGGGCCGCGCAAACATGGCCGCCAGTTCGGCCACGCCGCGCAGATGGTCCTGGATCGTCTGCACGCGCGTCCCGTCCTCGGAGCGCCGCGCCAGCCGTTTTGTTGTTTTTTCCTCCTGTTCCATAAAATCCCTCCTCTATTTACCATTTTATTACAATTATAATAGCATCTTAACTGTCCAATTGTCTACCCTTATCCGTCCAAATGAAAACCGGCGGAAAACGGCTCAGAGGAGCGTTTTTCCACCGGTTTTTTCGGATTTATTGCCCATTGTCTTCGGATTCCCGGGCGCAGTCGCGCAGGGTCTCGAGCCGGATCTCGTCCAGCGTGCACAGCCAGTTGTCCAGATATTTCCGCGGGCCGGGCCGGCCGTCCTCGCACGGGATGACCGTCGCGCCCGCGCGCTCCAGCTGTCCGACCAGCTCGCGAAATTCCCGGATGGGATCCCTGCCCTGAAGCTCATCCGGAAGGTCTGTCTCATACGGTGCGAGGGTGACCACAGCCTCCTGTTCCAGCAGCTTCCGCCTCAGTCCGCCCATCGGCTGGGAGGGGTCAAATTTCCGGAGGATGCGGACACACTCCGTCAGCGCGCCGCCCGGCTTGATGATCAGCTGAATCAAATCGCGATTTTTCTTTCCCGGACGCCGGTCCGTCTGCGGCCGACGAATAAATGTTCTTTTCAGCCCGCGACGATGAAATCCTGCAGGGAGTATTTCAGAGCGTAGAGCGCTTTCATCAGCCAGCCTGCGACAGCTGGAATGCCGAAGGGCGAGATGAGGAACGCGAGCACAAGCAGTGCCACAGCGGCGGAGACAGGGCCCGTGAAGAATGCGACGACGGCGAGCAGCGTCAGCAGCACGCTGCCGACGTGGCACAGCGCCGAGGCCACACAGTAGAGAAACGACACGATTGCTACCAGCAGGGACAGCACGACCCAGCACGGCGCGGCAAGGATCCTGAGCAAAAGCATACCGTCGACCTCCCGTTTCTTCTTCCAGAGTGTTCTTTACAAGAAAGATTATACTTCCGCAAGGGAGCGAGCGCAAGAGGGCGCGCAAGCGCGCGGCGCAATTCTTCGGGGGGACGGTCGCCGCTCAGGGGGTTCCGACGCGTTTTTCTGCAAACCGGCGAGCCAGCTCGATGACACGCCCGGCGCTGGCGCGGATGTCGCACTCTGACAGCTCGCCAGACGCGAGCGCGTGGCGGATGTCTGCCTCATCGTTCAGGTTGCCCGGCATGATAACGTCGTTGCCGGCCCACGCGCATTTCCACGGCTTGCTTCCGTCCGCGGGCACCGTCGTGTTCCAGTCGGACATGATCACACCGCCAAAGCCCCATTCTCCCCGCGCGACCACCGTGCACAGGTCGCGGCTGTTCGCCGCATGGACGCCGTTGATCAGGTTGTACGACGTCATCAGCGCGGCGGGCGAGGACAATTTGACGGCGATCTCAAAGCCGCGAAGATAGATCTCGCGCAGCGCCCGCTCCGACACGCAGGCGTTGACGCTCATGCGCGCGTCCTCCTGATTGTTGCAGGCGAAGTGCTTGACCGCCACACCGCAGCCGCCGCGCGACTGCACGCCACGCGTGACGGCGGCCGCCATCAGGCCGGAGAGCAGCGGGTCCTCCGAATAGTACTCGAAATTGCGGCCGCACAGCGGGTTGCGCTGGATGTTCATGCCCGGCGCGCGCCAGAGCTGCACGGAAAACTCCTCCATTTCCCGCGCGACGGCCTCGCCGAATGCAAACATGAGCTGCGTGTCCCACGTCTGCGCCAGCGCCGTCCCGACCGGGAACGCTGTGCAGAACTGATAGTAAGTATCCGCATCACTGCTCTCCGGCGGAGCCTCGAGGAATCCGTTTTCCAGCGAGCCGAGCACGCCGGTGGGGATGACGTCTCCGGTCGCGCGTTCGACCTGATAGCGCTGGCGCAGCCGCAGTCCGGCCGGGCCGTCCGCCATGATGAGGGACGGCACACCGCGCGTCTCCTCGAGAGCCTCCGACGTCTCCCCCGCCGAGCCGGGCACGCGGCGTCCCGCAGAGCCGAGCATGCTCGCGCCCTTCGTGACGTTGCCGTGCAAAAGCGGAATCAGCTCGCCGAGTTCCCCCTCCGCAAGATTCGCCTCGGGCGCGGACGGCGCCGGTTCGGCCTGCGGCTCGAACGGAACCGTCGGAACATCGGCCAGGGACACCGCAGTGCGCTCCGGCGGTGTCAACTCGTCGAACGCCTGCTGCACCGGGCAGACCGGTGTGGTGCGCTCGAGCACCGTCTCCTTCGAGACGCAAAGCTGCGCGCACAGGCTTGTTCCCGCGCTCCCCGCGCCGATCCAGACGCCGTACCGGCCCGTCTCGACGATCCACGCCCTGCGCTCA
>CALXIU010000241.1 GCA_944388415.1 uncultured Ruthenibacterium sp.
ATCAGCGCCAGTTTTTTCCCCGGCGCGAGCGGCAGCACGCCGTCGTTTTTCAAAAGCACCGCGCTCTCTGCCGCGACGCGCGCGGCCAGCGCGTGGTGCTCCCGCTCGCTGAACGGCCTGCGCCCCAGCTTCGCGCCGCGCTCGCACATCGCCCGCACGCGCGCGGCGCTTTGCTCCAGCGCCGCCGCGTCCGCCTCGTTCTCGCACGCCGCACGCGCCGCGAGGCGGTCGTTCTCCGCGCACGGGCCGGGCATCTCGAGATCCGTGCCCGCGCGCATCGCGGCCACGCGGTCGTTCATCGCGCCCCAGTCCGTCATCACCACGCCGTCAAAGCCCCACTCGCCGCGCAGCACGCCGCGCAGAAGGCGCTCGTTCTCGCACGCGTACACGCCGTTTACCTTATTATAGGCGCACATCACGGCGGCGGGCTTCGCGCCGCGCACAACGCCCTCGAACGCCGCGAGGTAGATCTCGCGCAGCGCGCGCTCGTCCACGATGGAATCGCGCACAAAGCGGGCGGCTTCCTGATTGTTCGCGGCGAAGTGCTTCACGCACGCGCCCACGCCCGTCGACTGGATGCCGCGCACCAGTGCCGACGCACAGACGCCCGTCACCAGCGGGTCCTCGGAGAAATATTCAAAATTGCGCCCGCACAGCGGGCTGCGCTTGATGTTCACGCCCGGCCCCAGCAGCACGGCCACGCCCGCCGCGAGGCACTCGCGCCCCAGCGCGCGGCCCATCTCCTCCAAAAGCGCCGGGTCGAAGCTGCACGCCGTCGCGCACGCGGCGGGGAAGCACGTCGCGGGCAGATCGTCGCCCACGCCCATCGCGCCCGTGCGGCTCATCCGCACGCCGTGCGGGCCGTCCGTCACGCACACGCGCGGCGCGCCGGCCGCGCCGCCCGCGTGCCACGCGTCCGCGCCGGAACAAAGCGCCGAAAGCGCGCGCGCCCGCGCCTTGTCCATCGCATCCGCCTCCCCGCGTACACTCATATTACAATAGTATACCAGAACCGTCGACATAAAAAAAGTGCTTGATTTCTCCGTTTCTGCGTGCTATAATGCTAACGTACGATATGTGTTATGGAAAGAGTGGGCTTGACGGTCCGCTCTTTCCTGTTTGTTGAGGAGAATTTCATGGCACAAAAGGGAAAGGGCGGCGCGACAGCCGCCGCGGTGGAGGCGCTGGTGCGCCCCGTCATCGAGGAACTGGGCCTGCGCGTGTGGGACGTGCGCTACGAAAAGGAAGGGCCCGACCACTTCCTGCGCGTCTTCATCGACCGCGACGAGCCGCTGGACATCGACACCTGCGAGCGCGCGACGCGCGCCATCAACCCCGTGCTGGACGCGGCCGACCCCATCGACGAGAGCTACTACCTCGAGGTGGGCGGGCCGGGCCTCGGCAGGCGGCTGACGCGCGACGCGCACTTTGACGCGATGCGCGGCCGCGAGGTGCTGGCGCACCTGATCCGCCCGGACGAGACGGGCGCGCGCGAGGTGCGCGGCGTGCTTGCGGGCAAGGCGGACGGCGTGATCGCGCTCGAGTGCGCGGGCGCGCGGCGCGAGCTGGACGCGAAGGCGGTCAGCTGGTGCAAATTGTGCGACGACGACGGCCTGTTCGACTGAGCGGGCCTTTCACATAGGGAGTCAGAGAAAAGAAATGGGTGGTCAGAAAACATGAACAAGAATTTTTTCGTTGCGCTGAAGAAGCTGGAAAAAGAGCGCAAGCTGCCGGAGAACTACCTGCTGGAGAAGATCCAGGCGGCGCTCGTGCTCGCGGTCAAGAAGGACTATGAGGTCGAGGACGAGAACGTCCGCGTCGAGATCGACCCCGAGACCGAGACATTCAACGTGTTTTTGCTGAAAGAGGTCGTCGAGGAGGTCTATGACCCGAACATCGAGGTCACGCTGCCGCAAGCGCGCCTGAAACAGCGCGACGCGTATCTGGGCGACTTCATCCCGTATCCGCTCAACACGAAGGACTTCGGCCGCATCGCGGCGCAGACCGCGAAGCACGTCATCCGCCAGGGCCTCAAGGAGGCCGAGCGCAGCCAGCAGTACGCCGAGATGCAGTCCCGCGCGCACGAGCTTTTGACGGTGGTCGTGAACTCCGTCGACGAGCACCGCGGCATCGCGCTTCTGGAGATGCCCAAGGGCGGCCTCGCGACGCTGCCGCGCAGCGAGCAGGTCGCGGGCGAGACGCTCGTGCCCGGCCAGCGCGTGCGCGTGTACGTCGTCGACGTGCTCGCCACCGAGCGCGGCCCGCGCATGATGCTCAGCCGCACGCACCCCGGCCTTGTGAAGCGCATGTTCGAGATGGAGGTGCCCGAGATCTTCAGCGGCGACGTTGAGATCAAGGCCATCAGCCGCGAGGCGGGCGCCCGCACGAAGATGGCCGTCTGGTCGAAGGATCAGAACATCGACCCCGTCGGCGCGTGCATCGGCCCGCGCGGCCAGCGCGTCGCGAAGATCGTCGAGGAACTCGGCGGCGAGAAGATCGACATCGTCCGCTGGAGCGAGGACCCCGCCGCGTTCATCTCGGCGGCGCTGTCGCCCGCGACGGTCGTGGGCGTCGAGATCCTCGAGGGCGAGCAGCGCTCGTGCCGCGTGACGGTGCCCGACAACCAGCTGTCGCTGGCCATCGGCAACAAGGGCCAGAACGCGCGCCTCACCGCGCGTCTCACGGGCTACAATATCGACATCCGGCCGGAATCCGGCTACTACGGCGAGGAGCCTCCCGTGAAGAAGGAAGCTCCGGCAGACGCCGAACACTGACGGTCAAAGGAGGCGGGCGCGAATGACGCCGCGTAAGATCCCGCTGCGGCGGTGCATGGGCTGCAACGAATCGAAGCCCAAAAAAGAACTGGTGCGCGTGGTGCGCACGAGCACCGGGGAGATCCTGCTCGACACGACGGGCCGCACGCCCGGAAGGGGCGCGTATGTGTGCCCGTGCGAGGCGTGCTTTGCCAAGGCGCGCCGGGCAAAGCGGTTCGAGCGCGCTCTCGAGTGTGAGATCCCCGAGGAGGTGTACGACGCGATGGCGTCGCGCATCGCCGGAAAGGAGACTCATGCCGGATAACACCGTATTCGCGCTCTCGCTGTGCCGCAAGGCCGGGGCCCTCGTGATGGGCTTCGAGGCGGTGAAGGAGAGCGCTCTCAACCATACCGCGCAGCTGGTGCTGTGCGCGAGCGATGTGTCGGACGGGACGCGCAGGCGCGTGAACAATTTCTGCGAGCGCGCCGGGACGCCATGCGCTGTGCTGAACAAGGCGCAGGCCGACTTGTTGCCCGTGACGAAAAAATGTGTCGGCGTGTTCGCCGTCACAAGCGCAGAGCTCGCAAAGCTCTTTATGAAGGAGGAACGTCCATGCCCGTAAGCATCAAATACAAACTCAGCGACCTCGCGCGCGACCTCGGCAAGCCGAACAAGGAACTCATCGACCTGTTCTCGGCCCGCGGCGGCGAGGCGAAAAAACACACCACCCCCCTCAGCGAGGCGGAACTCGACTATGCGTTCGACACGCTGACGCGCTCCGCGTCCGTCGAGAACTTCGAGGCGTACTTCGCCTCGGCCAACGAGCCCGCGCCCGAGAAGAAGTCCGACAAGCGCCCCGACCAGAAGCGGGACCGCCGCGACGACCGCCGCGGCCCGAAGAACGCGGAGGCCAGACCCGCCGCGCCCCAGCAGCGCCCCGCCGGGAAACCGGCGGAAAAGCCGGCCGACAAGCCCGCGGCAAAGCAGCCTGAGCGCCCGGCCGCGCCCGCGCAGCCGCAGCGCCAGCCCGAGCGCCAGAACCAGCAGAAGGCCCCCGCGCAAAAGCGTAAGGAGCGCATCCGCGCCGCGCGCCCGGAGAAGGAAAACCGCCCGGCCGCCGAGAAGCGCGAGGTCGTTACGATGACGGTCGACACGCACAGCGTCGACGTCAACCTCGACAAATTCAACGAGAAATACACGGAGCTTGCGTCCACGAAGAACGTCGAGAACCGCCGCCGCCCGATGCCCGCGGGCAACAAGCAGAAGTTCACGGGCCGCCCCGGCAAGTTCGGCGGAAACGGCAAGGGCGGCAGCTTCGGCAAGAAGCGCGAGACCGAGGCCGAGCGCTTGCAGCGCATCCAGCTGGAGAAGGCGCGCAAGGCGCAGCTGAAGGTCATGATCCCCGACGAGATCGCCGTCGGCGAGCTGGCCAGCCGCCTGAAGGTGAACGTCGCGCAGGTCATCAAGAAGCTGATGGGCCTCGGCGTGATGGCGTCCATCTCCGAGTCGGTCGATTTCGACACCGCCTCCCTCGTCGCCGAGGAGCTCGGCGCGAAGGTCGAGCACGAGGTGCACGTCACGATCGAGGAGCGCCTGTTCGAGGCCGACGAGGACCGCGAGGAGGATCTCGTCGAGCGCCCGCCCGTCGTCGTGGTCATGGGCCACGTCGACCACGGCAAGACCAGCATCCTCGACGCCATCCGCAAGACGCGCGTCACCGCGGGAGAGGCCGGCGGCATCACGCAGCACATCGGCGCGTATCAGGTCGTGATGAACGGCAAGTCCATCTCGTTCCTCGACACGCCGGGCCACGAGGCCTTCACGTCGATGCGCGCGCGCGGCGCGAACCTCACGGACATCGCCGTGCTGGTCGTCGCCGCCGACGACGGCATCATGCCGCAGACGGTCGAGTCCATCAACCACGCCAAGGCCGCGGGCGTTTCCATCATCGTGGCCATCAACAAGATGGATAAACCTACCGCGAACCCCGAGCGCGTCAAGGAGCAGCTGACGCAGCACGAGCTCGTGCCCGAGGAGTGGGGCGGCGACGTCATCTGCGTGCCCGTCTCGGCCGTCACCGGCCAGGGCATCGACGACCTGCTCGAGAACATCAACCTCGTGGCCGAGGTCAAGGAGCTGAAAGCCAATCCCCGGCGCCGCGCGAAGGGCGCCGTCATCGAGGCCCGCCTCGTCAAGGGCCAGGGCCCCATCGCGACGCTGCTCGTCCAGAAGGGCACGCTGCATCAGGGCGACATCATCATCGCCGGCACGGCCGTCGGCCGCGTCCGCGTGATGCGCAACGACCAGGGCCGCACCATCAAGGAGGCCGGCCCGTCCACGCCCGTCGAGATCACGGGCCTCACCGAGGTGCCCGCCGCGGGCGATCTGTTCGACATCGTCCAGGACGAGAAGCTCGCCCGCGAGCTGGCCGACAAGCGCGCCGCCGAGGCCAAGGAGAAGCAGTTCGCCTCCGTGCACAAGGTCACGCTCGACAACCTGTTCAGCCAGATCGCCGAGGGCCAGCGCAAGGAGCTTGCGATCATCGTCAAGGCCGACGTGCAGGGCTCGGCCGAGGCCGTCAAGCAGAGCCTCGAAAAGCTGTCGAACGACGAGGTGCGCGTGCGCGTCATCCACGCGGGCGTCGGCGCCATCAACAAGTCCGACGTCATGCTCGCGAACGCGGGCGGCGCCATCATCATCGGCTTCAACGTCCGCCCCGACGCCGTCGCGAAGGACGAGGCCGCGCAGAGCGAGGTCGAGATGCGCATGTACCGCGTCATCTACGACGCCATCAACGACGTGCGCGACGCCATGAAGGGCATGCTCGCGCCGAAGTTCCGCGAGGTCGAGCTCGGCCGCGCCGAGGTGCGCAACGTGTTCAAGATCTC
>CALXIU010000242.1 GCA_944388415.1 uncultured Ruthenibacterium sp.
CGAAGCCGCATCGACTTTGAGGACGGCCACATGCTCATCATCGTCGACACCCCGACGGTCGAGATGCAGTCCGGCCGCGGCTACACGTACACGACGATCCCGTTCGGCATCATCCTCACCGAGAACAGCCTCGTCACGGTCTGCCTGAAGGAATCGGCGCTGGCGCGCGCGTTCAGCGAGACGCCCGTGCGCAACTTCTCCACAAAGAAGCAGCGCCGCATGACGCTGCAGCTGCTCTACCGCAACGCGACGCTGTTTCTGTACTACCTGCGCGAGGTCGACAAGGCCTCCAGCCGCGTCGAGAACGAGCTTCACATCTCGATGAAGAACAAGGAGCTCATCCAGATGCTGGGCCTTGAGAAGAGCCTTGTATACTTTTCCACGTCGCTCAAGGGCAACGAGCTCGTGCTCGAGCGCCTCGCGCGCATGGAGTTCGTCAGCCGCTATCCCGAGGACGCCGAGCTTCTGGAGGACGTCATCATCGAGAACAAACAGGCCATCGAGATGTCCAACATCTACCGCGACATCCTCTCCGGCACGATGGACGCGTTCGCGTCCGTCATCTCCAACAACCTCAACATCGTCATGAAAGTGCTCGCCTCGGTGACGATCATCCTGACCATCCCGTCCATCATTTTCGCCCTGTGGGGAACGAACGTGCCCGTGCCGATGGAGCATTCGCCGTACGGATTTCTGGTCGTCATCCTGATCGCCGTCGCGTGCACCGCGGTGTCCGTTTTGCTGATGATCAAAAAGAAATGGTTGTGACGCATTGAGCGCCTCTTTTCGCCCGATTGAGGGTGAAAAGAGGCTTTTTTTGCCTTCAGAAAACAAAAAATGGCCTGAAATTGATATTTTCTTGGCGAAGAAAACAAGAAACGATGTAAAATTTGTGCAAGGTGGCTAAAGATGCCTGCTGCCCTGCAAGATATTTGCATAAATACTACCGAAAAAGTCTTGAAAAATGAGCGAAAAATGAGTATCATAATAAGTAACTAAATGCGTGTGTGCGTGCGCGCGGCGGCTTGGCGCCCCGCGTCCGCGGCGCGTGTCTAAGGGAGGCACTTTGTTTGAAAAAGAACACCGCTCACGATGATTTTCCCCTGTATCTGTTCAAGCAGGGGACCAATTTCGAAGCGCAGCGTTATTTGGGCTCTCATCTGACGACCGAGAACGGGCAGGAGGGCGCGGTTTTTCGCGTCTGGGCCCCGCGCGCGAGCGCCGTTTCCGTGGTCGGCGATTTCAACGACTGGAAGCCCGGCGCGCACCCGATGACCAATTATGAGGACAGCGGCGTGTGGACGTGCTTCATCCCCGGCATCAAGAAGTTTGACGTATACAAGTACTGCGTCACGACTTCCTGGGGCGAGCTCATTTTCAAGACGGATCCCTACGGCCTGCACTTCGAGACGCGTCCGTCCAACGGCACAAAGGTGTACGACATCTCCGGCTACGAGTGGAACGACGCCGCCTGGATGAAAAAGCAGGCGGAGGAGAGCCCGCTCGACCGTCCGATGAATATTTATGAGATGCACGCGGGCAGCTGGCGTACATATCCCGACGGCAACCCGTTCGGCTACAAGGAGCTGGCGAAAGAGCTGATCCCCTATCTGCTCGACATGGGCTATACGCACGTCGAGCTGATGCCGCTGACAGAGTATCCGTACGACGGCAGCTGGGGCTATCAGGTCACCGGCTACTTCGCTCCCACCAGCCGCTACGGCGCCCCGCACGACTTCATGGCGTTCATCGACGCCTGCCATCAGGCCGGCATCGGCGTCATCATGGACTGGGTGCCCGCGCACTTCCCGAAGGATCAGCACGGCCTGTACCGCTTCGACGGCACGAACTGCTACGAGGATCAGAACCCCCTGCGCGCCGAGCACAAGGAGTGGGGCACGATGGTCTTCGACTACGGCCGCAACGAGGTGCAGAGCTTCCTGATCTCGTCTGCGCTGTTCTGGCTGACGGAGTATCACGTCGACGGCTTGCGCGTCGACGCCGTTGCCAGCATGCTGTACCTCGACTACAACCGCCGCGACGGCGAGTGGTCGCCCAACCAGAACGGCGGCAAGGAGAATCTCGAGGCCATCGCGTTTTTGCAGAAGCTCAACGGCGAGGTCTTCGCCCGCAAGCCGCACGCGCTGATGATCGCCGAGGAGAGCACCGCGTGGCCGATGGTCTCGCGCCCGGTGGCCGACGGTGGCCTCGGCTTCAACTTCAAGTGGAACATGGGCTGGATGAACGATATGCTCAGCTACATGAGCACCGATCCGCTCTTCCGCTCCGGCAACCACAACAAGGTGACGTTCAGCTTCTTCTACGCGTTCAGCGAAAACTTCATCCTGCCCATCAGCCACGACGAGGTCGTGCACGGCAAGTGCAGCCTCATCAACAAGATGCCCGGCGACTATGAGCAGAAATTCGCGAACCTCCGCACGTTCTTCGGCTACATGATGGCGCACCCCGGCAAGAAGCTGATGTTCATGGGCCAGGAGTTCGCGCAGTTCATCGAGTGGAACGAGAACCAGCAGCTCGACTGGCTGCTGCTCAGCTACGACCGCCACCGCCAGATGCAGGAGTACGTCCGCCAACTCAACCGCCTGTACCGCGAGACGCCCGCCTTCTGGGAGGACGACTTCACGTGGGACGGCTTCCAGTGGATCGTCCCGGACGATTCCAGCCAGAGCGTGCTCGCGTTCATCCGCCGCGACAAAGAGGGCAACGAGATCATCGCCGTGTCGAACTTCGTTCCCGTCGAGCGCCCGGATTACCGCATCGGCGTGCCGCGCGCGGGCGTGTACAAGGAGATTTTGAACTCCGACGCGGCCGAGTTCGGCGGCGGCGGCGTTGCGAACGAGCCGATCCGCGCGAAGAAACAGCCGCTGCACGGCTTTGAATATTCCATCTCGCTGCATGTGCCCGCGATGAGCACGATCATCCTCAAGACGCCGGCGCCGAAGAAAAAGACGACGGTCGAAAAGGTGAAAAAGCCCGCGGCCAAGAAGGTGGAGCCGAAAAAGGCTGCGGTGAAGGCCGAAGTCAAGAAAGCCGCGCCGAAGAAAACGGCAAAAAAGACCGTCAAGGTGAAAGAGAAGGAATAAACGGGCACAGCGCGCGCCGCGCACGGCGCGGCGCGCCGCCCAACGATCAAGTCCGGAATTGCAGGACGCTTCCGGCGCTCTGCAACTTGGAATAAAATGCGGCGTGAACCGCCGAGAGACGGCACGTCAATGTCAAGGGGAGAATACTATGAAAGAATGTATTGCAATGCTGCTTGCGGGCGGGCAGGGCTCACGTCTGTATGCCCTCACCAAAAAGCTTGCAAAGCCGGCGGTCCCGTTCGGCGGTAAGTACCGCATCATCGATTTCCCGTTGTCCAACTGCGTCAACTCGGGAATCGACACGGTCGGTATCCTGACCCAGTATCAGCCGCTCATGCTCAATGAGTACATCGGCAACGGCCAGCCGTGGGATCTCGACCGCCTGTACGGCGGCGTCCATGTCCTGCCTCCGTACCAGAAGGCGACCGGCTCCGACTGGTACAAGGGCACGGCCAACGCCATCTATCAGAACATCAACTTCATCGAGCGCTATGACCCGGAGTATGTCATCATCCTCTCCGGCGACCACATCTACAAGATGGACTATTCGCAGATGCTGCAGTTCCACAAGGACCGCGAAGCAGACTGCACCATCGCCGTGCTGAACGTCTCTCTCGAGGAGGCCAAGCGCTTCGGCATCATGACCGCCAACGAGGACGGCGTCATCACGAAGTTCGAGGAGAAGCCGCAGCATCCGCAGTCCACGCTGGCCTCGATGGGCATTTACATCTTCACGTGGGAGAAACTGCGCAAGTACCTGATCGAAGACGAAGAGGATAAGACCTCGTCCAACGACTTCGGTAAGAACATCATCCCGAATATGCTCGCCGACAACCAGAAGCTCGTCGCGTATCCGTTCGAGGGCTACTGGAAGGACGTCGGAACGATCGACAGCCTGTGGGACGCCAACATGGACCTGCTCAACCCGAACGTTGAGCTCGACGTCTGGGATCCCTCGTGGAAGATCTACTCCCGCACGTCCGGCCATCCCGGCCATCACATCGGTTCGTATGCACACGTCGACAACTCGATGCTGACGGAAGGCTGCGAGGTCGAGGGCACCGTCGTGAACAGCGTCCTGTTCGCTGGCACCACCGTTGCGAAGGGCGCGACGGTCGAGTACTCCATCATCATGCCCGGCGCCGTCGTGGAAGAGGGCGCGGAGGTTTACTATTCCATCATCGCCGAAAACGTGGTCGTCAAGAAGGGCGCGGTCGTCGGCGCAAGGCCCGAGGAAGTGGAAGACAAGTCGAAGTGGGGCGTCGCCGTCGTCGGCGAGAACGTTACCATCGGCGAGGGCGCCAAAGTCGGCCCGAAGGCCATGCTCGAAAAAGATGTAAAGGCAGGCGAGAACTTATGGTAAACAGCAATGCAATCGGCATTATTTTCCCCAACTCGTATGACGGCTTGATCCCCGAGCTCGTCAAACACCGCACGACGGCCAGCGTGCCGTTCGGCTCCCGCTATCGTATGATCGACTTCAGCCTGTCCGGCATGGTCAACGCAGGCATCAACAACGTCACCGTCATCGTCAAGAAGAACTATCACTCCCTGATGGACCACCTCGGCAACGGCCGCGAGTGGGACCTCGCCCGCAAGAACGGCGGCCTGAACATCGTCCCGCCTTTCGCACAGTCCAACAGCAAGGTGTATCACGGCCGTGTCGAGGCCCTGAACTCCATCCTCGGCTTCCTCACCAAGCAGAAGGAAAAGTACGTCGTCATCTCCGACTGCAACGTCGTGCATGACATTGACTTTGTCGACCTGCTCGAGAAGCACAAGGCCAGCGGCGCGGACGTCACGATGGTCTATGAGCGCGCGGAGATCCCCGAGCCCATCAAGACCGACAACTACACGTTCACGATCAATGACGAGGGCCGCATCACGGACATCTTCATGAACGATTACCGCCTCGGCACGCAGAACCTGTCGATGAACGTCATCGTCATGGACCGCGAGGAGCTCATCGAGATGGTCCGCGACGCCACGGTGCGCAACTATGTGTATCTCGAGCGCGACATCCTCGGCCGCAGCCTCGGCATCCTGGATGTGCGCGGCTACGAGTACACCGGCTACCGCTCCCGCATCTACAGCATGAAGAGCTACTTCGACGAGAACATGCGCCTGCTTGATCCCGCCAACCGTCAGGCTCTGTTCCCGGCCGCGCGCCCCGTTTACACGAAGGTCCGCGACGAAGCGCCTGTGCGCTACGCGATGGACGCGAAGGTCTCCAATTGCCTCGTGGCCGACGGCTGCCTGATCGAGGGCACCATCGAGAACTGCGTGCTGTTCCGCGGCGTCAAGGTCGAAAAGGGCGCCGTTGTGAAGAACTGCGTCCTGATGCAGGGCACGACGGTCGAGGCGAACGCCCGGCTCGAATATATCGTCACGGACAAGGACGTCACCATCACCGCCAACAAGAACCTGGCCGGCAATGAGTCGTTCCCCGTGTACGTGGAGAAAGGCACCGAAGTCTGATTTCCGACGCGGCGCGGGCACACGCTGCCCGCGCCGTTTTTGTCCTGTGCGCGGATGCGCATCCACAACGACAAGGAGGTCATCCCATGAACGTTCTCTTCTGCGCAAGTGAGGCCGCTCCGTTTGCTGCGTCCGGCGGTCTGGGCGACGTCGCGGGCAGCCTGCCGCGCGCCATCCGCAACCGAAAGGTCGCGTGCCGCGTGGTGCTGCCGCTGTACGGCGACATGAAACCCGAATTTCGCGAGAAACTCACGTACATCACCAACTTCAGCGTCCCCGTCGGCTGGCGCAATCAGTACTGCGGCCTGTTCGAGCTGACGCACGACGGCGTGAAATACTACTTCCTCGACAATGAGTATTATTTCAAGCGCACCGGCCTGTATGGCTTCTATGACGACGGCGAGCGCTTCGCCTTCTTCTCCCGCGCCATCCTCGAGATGCTGTTCTACATCGACTTCGCGCCGGACATCATCCACACGAACGATTGGCAGACCGGCCTCGTGCCCGTCTACCTGATGCTGTACTACCGCCATCTGGAGAAGTATCGCAACATCAAAACGGTGTTCACGATCCACAACATCCAGTATCAGGGCAAGTACGGTATGGAGATCCTCGAGGATACGCTGGCCATTGCCCGTCACGACGCGCACATCCTGGAGTACGACGGCTGCGTCAACTTCATGAAGGGCGCTATCGAGTGCTGCGACAAGGTCACCACCGTCTCGCCCAGCTATGCCAGCGAGATCCTCGACCCGTGGTATGCCCACGGCCTCGACGGATTTTTGCGTCAGAAACAGTACAAGCTGTGCGGTATTCTGAACGGCATTGACGTCAAGAGCTATGACCCCGCGACCGATCCGAACATCGTCGCGAATTTCGATGTGAACACCTTCGCGGAGAACAAGCCGAAGTGCAAGGAAGAACTGCAGGAGATCTTCGGCCTGAACAAATGGCCCGTGCCGGTCGTGGCGATGGTCACGCGCCTGGTCGGCCACAAGGGCGTCGACCTCGTGCGCCACGTCGGACAGGATATCATCAACGCGGGCATGCAGCTCGTCGTCCTCGGAACGGGCGAAGCGCAGTACGAGCAGTATTTCAACGAGCTCGCCGCGCGCAACGCGGGATGCGTCGGTGTGAAGATCGCGTTCGTGCCGTCGCTGGCGCGCAAGATCTACGCGGGCGCGGACATGTTCCTGATGCCCTCGAAGTCCGAGCCGTGCGGCCTGTCGCAGATGGTCGCGCTGCGCTACGGCACAGTGCCCATCGTCCGTGAGACGGGCGGTCTGCGCGATTCCATCCACGACTCCGGCGACGGCGAGGGCAACGGCTTTACGTTCGCGAGCTACAACGCGCACGACATGCTCAACGCCTGCATGCGCGCCAAGGAAGGCTATGAGAACGGCGAAGGCTGGGCACGGCTCGTCAAGCGCGCGATGGAGTGCGACTTCAGCTGGTCTGCCAGCGCGAAACAATACGTCGACATGTACGAGCAGGTTTGCCAGCTCTGGTAAATCCTGCCCCCCTCCCCTGAAGGTTCCCGGCGGCTTTGAACCGCCCCAGATTGTGCAGACAGCACAAAAAGAGCCCCTGGGCAGGAATATTCAGTTTTAGCAGGAGTGGCGCAGCGTCAGCGGCGCTACTCCTGTTTTGCTTTGGATGCGCTCGTGGTTGTAA
>CALXIU010000243.1 GCA_944388415.1 uncultured Ruthenibacterium sp.
CTGGACGCTTCCGTGCAGCGTGTCTGCGAAGCGGTGGCGCGGGAGATGATGGAAAAAGGAAGCATTGTCGTGATGGAAACGGATACGGGGCGGATTCTTGCGAGTGTGAGTATGCCCGAATACGACCCGGACAATCCCTCGGCCAGTATCGACGTGCAGGACAGCCCGTTTCTCAACCGCAGCATCAGCGCGTACAACGTCGGATCGGTGTTCAAACCGCTTCTGGCCGCGGCGGCCATCGAACAGGGAATACCGGCGGAAACAACGTATCACTGTACGGGCAGCATCACCGTGGCGGGACATACGTACCGTTGTGCTTACGGGAAAGGGCACGGCGACGTTGATCTCACCGCGGCGCTGGAACAGAGCTGCAACTGTTATTTTATCCAGCTCGGCCTCACGCTCGGCGGCGACGTGATCGAACAGTATGCGAGCCGGGCCGGCTTCGGTGAGTCTGTGCAGATTGTTGGAAATCTGTATTCCGCTGCGGGCAATCTCCCGTCGGCGCAGGAGCTCGGGAATCTGGGCGAACTGGCATCCATCAGTTTCGGACAGGGATCGCTGCTCGCCACACCCGTTCAGGTGACGGCATTCATGAACGCTATCGCGAACGGAGGTATGTATGTTTCTCCGACCTTTGTACAGGGATACGTGGACGGTTATTCGAAGACGGTCACGGAGAATCTTTACGCCCCTGTGATGCGCCGCGTCTGTTCGGAAGAGACGGCGGCCCGTGTTACGCAGATGCTGGTCGGCGTTGTGGAAGAGGGCCTGGGGCATGAAGCCCGGCCGACCCAGGGCAATGCGGCGGGCAAGACGGGAACGGCACAGACCGGGCGGATGGACGAAGAGGGAAACGAAAAGATGGACGTTTGGTTTTCCGGCTTTTTCCCGGCGGACGATCCGGCTTTTACCGTGACGGTCATGCTGGATGATGACGCGCAGGACAGCGGCGCGGCATGCCGCATTTTTGCCCGTGTGGCGAGTGCGCTCGCGTATTTTGAACCGCAAAGCGGTGCTTGACTTTTGCGGAAATTGCTTTATAATAGAAAAGGATTATGAAAAGGCGTTGAACGGGCTCATCCGCATAAGCTGCTTTCCCAGAGAGAAGATGCATAGGCTGCAACATCTTCAGACAGCGGGCGGAGCGCCACCCGGGAGCTGCCCGCGAAGAGCGGGACGCATTCGCAGCGTTACGGCGATCAAAGCGGCGCATCCGTACGGAATGCGCAATCTGGGTGGTACCACGGAAGCGTTCGGCCTTCGTCCCTGTCTGAGGGAGGAAGGCCGTTTTTGTTTTGCCGCCGACATCATTGATTGAGGAGAGAAAAAACATGGAATGGACCGGACTCAACGACTTGCGGGAGAAATATCTCTCGTTCTTTGAAAGCAAGGGGCATCTCCGCCTCGGCAGCTTCCCGCTCGTGCCGAACGGCGACAACAGCCTGCTGCTCATCAACTCCGGCATGGCGCCGATGAAAAAGTGGTTCCTCGGCCAGGAGGAGCCGCCCCGCCACCGCGTCACGACGTGCCAGAAGTGCATCCGCACGCCGGACATCGAGCGCGTCGGCATCACCGCGCGCCACGGCACGTATTTCGAGATGCTGGGCAACTTCAGCTTTCAGGATTACTTCAAGCACGAGGCCATCGCGTGGGCGTGGGAATTTCTGACCGAAGTGCTCGAGATCCCGTCTGAGCTTCTGTACATCTCCGTGTACGAGGAGGACGACGAGGCCTACGACATCTGGACGAAGGAGATCGGCATCGACCCGTCCCACATGGTCCGCTTCGGCAAGGAGGACAACTTCTGGGAGCACGGCTCCGGCCCGTGCGGCCCGTGCAGCGAGATCTACTTCGACCGCGGCCCTGAGCACGGCTGCGGCAAGCCCGACTGCCACGTTGGCTGCGACTGCGACCGCTTCATGGAGGTCTGGAACCTCGTGTTCAGCCAGTTCGATTCCGACGGCAAGGGCCACTACGAGCGCCTTGCGCGCCCGAACATCGACACCGGTATGGGCCTTGAGCGCCTCGCGTGCGTCATGCAGGGCGTCGACAACATGTTCGAGGTCGACACCGTCCGCAACATCATCAAGCACGTCGAGAAGATCACCGGCAAGACGTACGGCAAGGACCATCTGACCGACGTCTCCATCCGCGTCATCACCGACCACATCCGCTCCACCGTGTTCATGGTGTCCGACGGCATTTTGCCGTCGAACGAGGGCCGCGGCTACGTGCTGCGCCGCCTGCTGCGCCGCGCCGCGCGCCACGGCCGGATGCTGGGCGTCACACGCCCGTTCCTCGCCGAGCTGTGCGACACCGTCATCGCCGAGAACGGCGCGGGTTATCCCGAACTCGTCGAGCACGCGGACTACATCAAAAAGACCATCTCCGCCGAGGAGGAGCGCTTCTCGCGCACCATCGACGCCGGCCTGTCGATTCTGTCCGGCCTGATGGACGCCGTCGAGAAGGCCGCGCAGGAGGGCCGCCGCCGCATTCTGTCCGGCATCGACGCGTTCCGTCTGAACGACACGTTCGGCTTCCCGCTCGACCTCACGAAGGAGATCGCCGCCGAGAAGGGCATTGAGATCGACGAGGAGGGCTTCCGCGCCGAGCTGAACCGCCAGCGTGAGACGGCCCGCCGCGACCGTCTGAGCCGCGACATCTCCGGCTGGACGGCCGACCTCTTCGCGGAGGTCGACGCGCAGCCGACCGAGTTTGTCGGCTACGACACGATGGAGAGCACCGCGCGCGTCGTCGCGCTGTCCGACGGCGAGGAGATCGCCGACGCCGTCTCCACGGACGACGGCGCGAAGGAGGGCGTGCTCGTCATCCTCGACCGCACGCCGTTCTACGCCGAGAGCGGCGGCCAGGTCGCCGACACCGGCATCATCACCACGGCCGACGGCGCGCATCTCGCCGTCAGCGCGTGCAAGAAGACGCCGAAGGGTTACTTTGTCCACACCTGCACGCTGGTCGACGGCGTTGTCAAGGTGGGCGACGAGGCGACGGCGAGCGTCGACGTGCAGCGCCGCCGCTCCATCATGCGCAACCACACGTCCGCGCACCTTCTGCAGAAGGCGCTGCG
>CALXIU010000244.1 GCA_944388415.1 uncultured Ruthenibacterium sp.
GGTCGTCTGCCAATTCCGACACACCGGCATTTATATTTTAATTTCCCTTGTATCCCGCACATCTCAGATTTTGGAGGGATGTGCGGGAGGGATATTAAAACCAAATGAATTTATGAAGTTGTGAAAACGCCGATTTATCAAGGGTTTTGCCAGGGCACCCAACATTCTACGAAGTAGATTTTGAGTCCGCATCGTCTGCCATTCCGACACACCGGCCAATTCACTTTCAGCTTTTCTATTATATCATGTTTTTCGGAAAAAGCAAGCCTTCCCTGTTGTTCTGCGTTCAAAACAATCGAACAAAATCTCCGGTGCGGGAGACCGCGCCGGAGGTTTTGCTTTATGATGCTGTTCCTGAAGATGGGGCGTCCGGCATTTCGCCGGGCGCGCCGCGCTGCGGCATCTCGCCGTCGGGGAGTTCCGGTCTCTCGCCGTCCGTCCCGCCCCGGTCGTCCGTCCAGCCCTCGGGCGGCTCCCCGCCCATCTCGGGCATCTCGCCACGGCCGCCGCCCATTCCTCCGCGGCCACCGCCCATACCGCTGCCGGAGCCGTAGATGAGCTCCGTCATCGTCACGTCGGTGGATTCGCTTCCAGCGGTCAGCATATACGTCGCGCCTTGCTCGATGCCCAGGCAGCTGACGACCACGTTGTCAAACGCCTTGTCCACCTGCCACGAGACGAGCACCGTGCCGCTTGCATCCGTGAGCGTGATCTCGCCGCCCGTCTGCTGCGCGCTGAGCGTGACCATGATCGCACCCTGCGTGGAGTCGGAGCCGAAGTTCTGCGCCATTGTCGACATACCCGTCGCGATGAACACGCCGCCCGTGATCGCGGCGCTGCCGTTGTAGTCGAGCGCGCCGTCGCCGCCGCTCGTCGGGCCGGAGACATACACCTCGCCGCCGCTCACAAAGAGGTCGCCGTTGGAGTCGATGCCGTCGCCGGACGCGTCGACATGGAGCGTGCCGCCCGAGATCGTGATGGCCGCGCCCTCCGTCGCGGCAAAGATGTCCCCGCGCATGCCCGCGCCTCTTCCGTCCGTGCCGCCCGCCGCGTTCAGCCCGTCGTCACTGGCAACGATGCTGATGTCGCCACCCGTGATGTCGATGGTCAGGCCCTCGAGGCCCTCGTAGCTCTCCGTGATGTCGATCGTGCCGCCCGCGACGGTCAGCGCCGAGTCGGCGTGCGCGCCGTCGTCGCCGGTGGCGATGGAGTACGTTCCGCCGTTCACGGTGAGGTCGCCGTTCGAGTGCAGCGCGTCGTCCGCCGCGTCGATCGCGTACTCGCCGCCGTTCAGCGTCAGGAGCGTGGCCGCCTTGAAGCCCTTTGTGCTGGCGTCCTCCGACGTGTCATCCGCCGTCTGCGACTCCTGCGCCGCCTGCTGCATTCCGCCGTGTCCGAACGCGAGATCGTCCGTGTGCGCCGCGCCGTTCGCGCTGCCGCCGCCCGTGGTGACGGTGTAGCTACCGTCCTCAACAGTCATCCACGAGCTCGCGCTGAAGCCGTCGCCCTCGGCCGTGATGGTGAACGTTCCGCCCGCGAGGTAGACAAAGCCCTTCTCCGCGTCGTCCGTGTTCTCGGCGTGCACGCCGTCCTTGCCGGTCGTGAGCGCGAAGGCGCCGTTCGCGATGCGGACGCTGTCCTTCCCGGAGAGGCCGTGGCTGGCGGCGGTGATGTCATATGTGCCGCTGGTGACAACGAGGTCGTCCTTCGAGACAACGCCGTGCCCCGCCGCGGCGGTGATCGTCAGCGAGCCCGCGCCGTTGAGCGTGAGATCGGATTTCGAGAAGATCACCGCGTCGATGTTGTTGTCGTCGATCTGCTCGTACGCGCCGCCGTTCGACAGCGTGTTGACCGAATCCGCCGCCGTCGTGAGGAACACCTTGTCTGCGTTGCGCACGTAGATGGCCGCGCAGTCCGCGCTCGTGATCTCCACGCCGTTCAAAACGAGCTGCACCTTGTCGGCGTCGCCCGCGTCGACGATGACCATGCCGTCGAGCGTGCCGCTGAGAAGATACGTTCCCTCGTCGGAGATGGTGACGACGCTCCCCGAGACGGAGACGGCGTTTGAATCGCTCGAGGCGGTGTCCTGCTCGAGCGTGATGCGGGCGCAGGTCTCCTCGTCGTAACCGATCTCAAAATCGCGGTCCGTGAACATGTCAGACGTGCTGACGGCGGACGCGCTGAGCGTCCCCGCCTGCGCGCCCGACGAGCCGGAGCTGCTCGCGGCGGCGCTGCATGAGGACAGCAGCAGCGCGAGGGACACGAGCAGCGCGCATGTCTTTTTCATTTTGCTCCCCTCCTTACAGTTCGCCGACGACCGTCTCCTGCTTCGAGACGGTGATCTCGAGATTGCCGTTGCGGCAGCGCAGTTCGTCGATCAGCTTTTTCTCCTCGTCCGCGTGGCGCAGCGTCAGATCGTACGTCAGGCGGAACAGGCTGCCCATATTCGTCGTTTTGACTTGCGTGAGCTCATACGACGAGGTATACTTTTTCAGAAGGCCGTCGAACACGCCCGTGTAGTCGAGGTCTTCCGGGATCGTGATGTGAAGCGTGCGGTACAGGGAATTTTTGCGCTTCGCGCCGAAGCCGATGCCGCTGTACAGCAGATTGACGGCGCTGAGCATCACGGCGAACAGCGCCGCGTAGGCGAGGTAGCCCATGCCGCAGATCAGCCCCGCGCCCATCGCGAGGAAGATCGCGCCGATCTCGCGCGCCGTGCCCGGCACTGAACGGAAGCGCACGAGGCTGAACGCGCCCGCGACGGCGACGCCGGTGCCCACGTTGCCGTTGACCATCATGATGACGACGCACACGACCGCGGGCAAAAGCGCGAGCGTGGCCACGAAGCTCGAGGTATAGCGCGCGCTGCGCGTGTACATCAGCGCCATGACGAGCCCGATCGCAAGCGCCGTGATTACGCACAGCAGAAAGTCCAACGGCGCGATGACGCTCGTCATGTCCGTGTCGAAAATCCCGCGAAAAATCTGATCAAGCATATTGTTCTCCTTTGAGCTGCGCGCAGAGCATCTCGCGATACGCCGCGCCGTATTTCGAAAAAGTCGTCTTGAAAATGTGCTCATCCGACAGGACGTGCACCAGCCACAGCGGAAGCCCGCCGGCGGTCTTGACCTCCATCAGCGTCATCCCCTCGCTGAGCAGCGGCGCGCCGTGCGGTCTGGAATCGAGCGTCAGCTCGGTCTGCCGGTACAGGATGTTCTCATCGAATGTGACGCGGAAGCCGCTGCCGTCGAGCGCGTAAAACGCCTCGCGCTCATACGAGAGGAAGACGACCGGATGGAGCGTCTGGTAGTACGAGCGGAAATAGTCGATCTCCTTCGCCACCTGCGTTCGCGGCTCAAATGGAGTTCCGGACGCAAGGCAGTCCAGCGCCTCTCGCTGCGGCACGGCGATGCGCCGCTTGTAGACGACAGATTGGTATTTCTTTTTCAGCTCGACGAAAACGCTGTCATCCATGCCCGCGCGGGAGTAGCTGCGCACGCGGAGCTTCTCCTTGTAGGCCGGGTGCTCCAGCGACCGGCGGATCAGGCGGAAGGTGTCGGTGTCATAATAAATGTTGCGGATCGTCGTCCGGCCGTAGCGGTCGAGGCGCATATACGGCTCCATCGCGCGCTGCACCTGCTGCTTTTGCCGCGGCGTCAGAAGATATTTCAGTTCATATCGCTCAAATGTCGATTGGTAGGCCATTTCAAGCGCTCCTTTCTCTGTTTGCAAGACGAGTATACCGTCCGAACCTTAAACAGAGTTAAAACAGAGCGTCTTCAGGTGTGTGGAATGCGTGAAAAAACAGCCGCGCGGGCGGACGAATTTTTTTGTGCGGCACGAAATACCAGTTGCATTTCAGAGGAGAATATGATATACTAATTCGGCAATACGCACGCATTGCATTGGCTTCCGGTGCCCGGACGCGTCCGGGTCGGGCGTCATGTATGCTATGCGGAGGGTAAAAACAATATTTTGGAGGAAAAGATTTATGGCAGTCGTATCTATGAAGCAGCTTCTCGAAGCCGGTGTGCATTTCGGTCATCAGACCCGCCGCTGGAACCCCAAGATGGCGAAGTATATCTTCACCGAGCGCAACGGCATCTACATCATCGATCTGCAGAAGACGGTGAAAAAGCTCGACGAGGCTTACAATTTTGTCCGCGACACGGCCGCTGAGGGCGGTTCGATCCTGTTCGTCGGCACCAAGAAGCAGGCTCAGGAGTCCATCCGTGAGGAGGCCCTGCGCTGCGGTATGCACTATGTCAACGCCCGCTGGCTCGGCGGTATGCTGACCAACTTCCGCACCATCCGTCGCCGCATCGACCGCATGGAGCAGCTGACGAAGATGAAAGAGGACGGCACGTTTGAGATGCTGCCCAAGAAGGAAGTCGCGAAGCTCGAGCTCGAGATGGAGAAACTCGAGAAGTTCCTCGGCGGCGTAAAGACGATGGCGAAGCTGCCGAAGGCCATGTTCATCGTTGACCCGCGCAAGGAGCGCATCGCCGTGGCCGAGGCCCGCAAGCTGAACATCCCCATCGTGGCCATTGTCGACACGAACTGCGATCCCGACGAGATCGATTACGTCATCCCCGGCAACGACGACGCGATCCGCGCTGTCAAGCTGATCGCCGGCGCGATGGCCGACGCCGTTCTGGAGGGCCGTCAGGGCGAGCAGAACGCCGAGCCCGCCGAGGCTCCCGCTGAGGCCGTGGGCGAGTAATTCGTCCGCAAATGAGTAAAGAGTAAAGGAGAAAACTACCATGGCATTTACTGCATTGGACGTCAAGAACCTGCGCGAGCAGACCGGCTGCGGCATGATGGACTGCAAGAAGGCTCTGACCGAGGCGAACGGCGATTTTGAGAAGGCCGTTGAGTGGCTGCGCGAGAAGGGCCTGTCCGCCGCGCAGAAGAAGTCCAGCCGCATCGCGGCCGAGGGCATGGTGTACGCCGTCGCGGACAACGCGAAGAAGGTCGGCGTCGTGCTCGAGGTCAATGCTGAGACGGACTTCGTTGCGAAGAACGAGATGTTCCGCACGTTCGTCAAGGACGTTGCCGACGTGATCCTGAACGAGGCTCCGGTCGATCTCGAGGCCCTGCTCGCCTGCAAGATGGGTGAGGGCACTGTCGAGGCTGCTCTGCAGGAGAAGATCCTCGTCATCGGCGAGAACATCAAGATCCGCCGTTTCGAGCGCTATGAGGGCGTCTGCGCCGCGTATGTGCACGGCGGCGGCACGCACGGCGTGCTCGTGAACTTTGACACCACCGACGAGATCGCTCAGTCCGAGGCGTTCGCCGCGTTCGGCAAGGACATCGCGATGCAGATCGCCGCTGCCAACCCCTCGTATCTGGACGAGGCTTCTGTCCCCGCTGAGGTCATCGCGAAGGAGAAGGAGATCCTTCTGGCTCAGATCGCGAACGATCCGAAGACGGCGAGCAAGCCCGAGCAGGTCAAGGTCAAGATGGTCGAGGGCCGCATCGGCAAGTATTACAAGGAGAACTGCCTGGTCGACCAGCAGTTCGTTAAGGACCCCGACGTGACGATCGGCAAGTATGTCGCCAACACCGCGAAAGAGCTGGGCGGCGACATCAAGATCCTCCGCTTCACCCGCTTCGAGAAGGGCGACGGCATTGCCAAGCGCGAGGAGAACTTCGCGGACGAGATCGCCAAACTGGTCAAGTAAGTTTTCAGTTCTTCCGTCTGAAGAAATCCAAAGGCGCGCCGCAACAGCGGCGCGCCTTTTTCTGTTGAAG
>CALXIU010000245.1 GCA_944388415.1 uncultured Ruthenibacterium sp.
CCAGACGCTCGGCGTGATCGGCCCCACGGGCTGCGGCAAATCGACGGTGCTGAACCTGCTGCTGCGCTTTTACGATCCGGATTCCGGCAGCGTGCGCATCGGCGGGCGGGACGTGCGCTCCATCCCGCCGGAAAAGCTGCACACGATGTTCGGCGCGGTGTTCCAGAACGATTTCCTGTATTCGGACACGATCCGGGAGAACGTCGACCTCGGCCGCGGCCTCTCGGACGAGCAGATCGCGAGCGCGGCGCGCACAGCGCAGGCCGGTTTCATCTTCGAGAAGGAGGGCGGGCTGGATCACCCGCTGTCGGCGGGCGGCTCCAATCTCAGCGGCGGTCAGAAGCAGCGCGTGCTGCTGATGCGCGCCATGGCGTCCGACCCGGAGATCCTGCTGCTGGACGACTCGTCGAGCGCGCTCGACTACAAGACGGACGCCGCGCTGCGCCGCGCCCTCGAGGAACGCTTCGCGGACACGACAAAGATCATTGTCGCGCAGCGCGTCAGCTCGCTGCAAAACGCGGATCAGATCCTCGTGCTGGAGGACGGTCAGGCCGTCGGCCTCGGCACGCATGAACAGCTCTTGCGGACCTGCGGGAGCTACCGGGAGATCGCGGCCATTCAGATGGGGGAGGTGGAGTGAATGCGTCAGCCCAAAGCGGGGCACGGCGGTCCGGGCGGCGGCGCGTTTGAGCGCCCCACCGTGAGTTCCGGCGTCGTGCTCAAGCGCCTGTGGCGCTACCTGTACGACTACAAATGGCTGCTTGTGCTGGCGCTCGTGCTCAGCGTCGTCAGCAACGCGCTCAACCTGCTCGGCCCAAAGCTGTCCGGCTATGCCATCGACGCCATCCGGCCGGGGCAGGGGAGCGTCGACTTCCCCACGGTGTTCTACTACGCCGGGTGGATGCTGGCGTTCTATCTCGTGTCGGCGCTGCTCAGCTACGCGCTCGCGGCGCTGATGGTGCAGCTCAGCCGCAATGTGGTGTACCGGATGCGCCGCGATGTCTTCGACCACCTCACGCGCCTTCCGGTGTCGTATTTCGACTCGCACGCCGTGGGCGACATCCTCAGCGTGCTGTCGTACGACATCGACACCATCAGCGCGTCGCTCTCGAACGACCTCGTGCAGATGCTCGCCAGCGTCATCACAGTGAGCGGTTCGTTTTTCATGATGCTGTCCATCTCGCCGCGCCTCATGCTGATTTTTGTTGTCACGATCCCGGCGTCGATCCTCTTCACGCGTTACCGCTCCGCGCGCGTGCGCCCGCTCTACCGCGAGCGCTCCGCGCAGCTCGGCGCGCTGAACGGCTTTGCCGAGGAGATGACGGGCGGCCTGAAGACCATCCGCGCCTATCACAGCGAGCAGGTGTTTCGCGCGCGTTTTGACGAATACAACGCAGACGCGTGCGAGGCAAACTACAGAGCCGATGCCTTCGCCAGCGTGACGGGGCCGTCCGTCACGTTCATCACGAATCTCTCGCTTGCGCTCGTCAGCCTGTTCGGCGCGCTTTTGTATATGGCGGGCTCGATCAGCCTCGGCAGCGTCTCGTCGTTTGTTTTGTACTCGCGCAAATTCTCCGGCCCGATCAACGAGTTCGCGAACATCATCAGCGAGCTGCAATCCGCGCTCGCCGCGGCCGAGCGCGTGTTCCGTCTGCTGGACGAGGCAGAGGAAGCGCCTGACGCCCCCGGCGCGCGGGCGCTCGAGGACGTGCGCGGCAGCGTCGAGTTCCGGGAGATCAACTTCGGCTACGGCGAGACGCCCGTCCTGCGCGGCTTTTCACTCGAGGCGAAGCCCGGGCAGGTCGTCGCGATCGTCGGCCCCACCGGCGCGGGCAAGACGACGGTCATCAATCTTCTAATGCGCTTTTATGACCCTGACAGCGGACGCATCCTGATCGACGGCCTCGACACGCGCGATCTGACGCGCGCCTCCGTGCGCGGCGCCTGCTCAATGGTGCTTCAGGACACGTGGCTGTTCTCCGGCACGATCTTCGAAAACCTCGCCTACGGCCGCGAGGGTGTCACGCTCGCCGAGGTGAAGGCGGCGGCTCGTGCCGCCGGCATCGACGGCTACATCGAATCCCTGCCGCAGCAGTACGACACGTACCTCGCCGACGGCGGCGTGAACATCTCGAAGGGCCAGAAACAGCTTCTGACCATCGCGCGGGCGATGCTGCTCGACGCGCTGATGCTCATTCTGGACGTGCGACGTCGAACGTCGACACGCAGACGGAGCGGCGCATTCAAGCGGCAATGCTGCGCCTGATGAGCGGCCGCACGTGCTTTGTCATCGCGCACCGCCTGTCGACGATCCAGAACGCCGACGTTATCGCCGTCTTGCGCGACGGCGCGGTGGCCGAGAGCGGCACGCACGCCGAACTGATGGCGCGCGGCGGCTATTACAGCGAGCTCTACCGCGCTCAGTTTGACTCTGCCTCGCGCGCGGGCTGAGCGATCAGAAGGCGTTCCGCGTTTCCGAACGCCACGGCGTCGGCGTCCGCCTCGCTGCAATGGGCGTAGAGGTACGCGAGACCGCGCTTCACGCTGGGCGGCCTGTGATCCAGCCGGTGCGCGTCCGAGCCGAGAAATGAGATCATCCCCTCGCGCAGCATCCGTCTGGCGCGCCCCCTGACGCCGTCGTCGCTTTCGTCGTCCAGACTGTAGGCGTTGACCTGAAACAGGCACCCGGCGCGCGCCAGCTCCTCCACGCAGCCGTCGAACAATCCGGGATATCGCTCCACATGCGCGATCACCGGTGTCCACCCGTCGCAGAGAAGCCGCCGCGCCATCGAGAGCGCCTCCGAAGGCGTGACGCGCGTGGAAAACTCCGTCAGGACATGGCGCGTCCCGTTCAGCGGCGGAAGCGCGCCGCTGCGCAGCGCCTCCAAGGTCTCGCCCATCCGGCCGGGCGAGCAGCGCACCTCGCAGCCGAGAAACAGCCGCATCTCGAACGGAAGCGCTTCGGCGCACGCGCGCAGCGCGCAAAATCCGTCGCGGATCTCGTCCGGATACAACTCGAACGCGTAGCTGTGCGGTGTGGCGAAGACGGCGCGGACCCCCTGCGCGTATGCCATTTTCAGCAGAAATTCCGACATGGGCAGATCGTATGAGCCGTCGTCTGCGCCGGGCAGGACGTGCATGTGGATGTCGGTCATGCGGTGTGTTGAAGAATGAGCTTCCATCGTGGCGCACCTCGTTTCATGCCGGCCGCACGGGCGGCCGGCGCGGCAAAATCAGTCGGTGTATTCAGCGTATCATGAGCGCAGAGCTCTGTCAACGACCCGAACGAGGAACGGAATTCATCAATTTTCAAAGCAAAAGCCTCCGGAGAACAAGTCTCCGGAGGCTTTGTTTCATCTGTCAGTTTCAGCCGCGCAGCGCGGACAGCACGAGACGGCGCGCGTGGACGGCAGCGTCCGGCGCGCCCACCCGGGCGGACGCGGAGCACCCGGCAAACGCGGCGCGGAGGGCGAAGACGGCGTATCCCTCGTCGATCTCCGCGGGCGCGAGCCCCTCGCGAACGGCGCGCCGTGCAAGACGCATCAGCAGGCCGTTCACATACGCCTCGCTCTGAGAGAAAAATCCGCACAGCGGGCGGTCGCCCTGCGAGTGCGCGCCCGCCAGCAGGAACTGCATCCCGACAGCGGAGTTGTCCGCGCATCGCACCGCAAGTTCGCAGAGGCAGCGCAGCCCGGCGTCAAACGTCTTTCCGTCGTCAAACTCCGCGCGCACGCGCGCAAGTTCCAGCTCCACCGCGTGGACCAGCGTTGCGGCGATGATCTCCTCGCGCGAGGAGAAATATTCGTACAGCGTCCCCTTGCCGATGCCGGCCGCGTCCGCGATCTGCTGCACAGTCACGAGGCGCAGGTCGGCACCGCCGCGCGCGAGGCACATCACGCCCTCGAAAATTTTCTCCTTCTTTCCCGTGCTCATTCGTCATCCTCCTCGCCGACGTCGATCTTCTCCAGCTTGCGCCGGAAGAGAATGTCATACAGCACCGGCACGATGAGCAGCGTCAGCAGCGTCGCGTACGACAGGCCGCCGATCGTGACAATGGCCATCGGGCGCATCATCTCAGAGCCGGGCTCGGTAGCAAAGAGCATCGTGCACATCGCGAGGATGGTCGTGAGCGCCGTCATCAGGATGGGGCGGATGCGCGCGCGGCCCGTTTCCACAAGCGCCTCGCGCTTCTCCATGCCGTCAAGACGCAGCTGGTTTGCGTAGTCGACAAACACGATGCCGTTGTTCACGACAACGCCCGCCAGCACAAGGAAGCCGATCATCGACACGACGCTCAGCGTCGAGCGCGCGATCACAAGTCCCAGCAGACCGCCTGTAAATGCGAGCGGCAGCGTGAACATGACGATGAACGGCGACAGCAGGCTCTGGAACTGCGCCACCATGATGAGGTAGATGAACACAACGGCAAGCAAGATCATCAGCACAAGGTCGCTCATTGCGTCCGCGATCGTCGTCACCTCGCCCGAAATCTCCACCGTGTAGCCCTGCGGGACGTCATAGGCGTCGAGCTTTTCCTGCAAGCCGCGCGCGACGAGAGAGGTGTTGTAGCCCTCGACTGTTTCGGCCGAGACGGTCACGACGCGCGTCTGGTTGTCGCGGCTGATGGACGCCATGCCGCGCGACTGCGTGACGGTGGCAAATTCGTCGAGCGTGTGTGTCTCGGATTCCGTCTGGCCGTCTCCGCCCATGCTGGTCGTCTCAAATTCGTAGTCCAGCAGGTTGGAGCGCGACAGCTCGCCCCGCTCGTCCACGACCTTCACCGTGTACTCCTCGCCGTCCACATAGAGCGATGTGGTCGTCGTCTCGGTCGTGAGCGCGGAGGCCAGCTCCGCATA
>CALXIU010000246.1 GCA_944388415.1 uncultured Ruthenibacterium sp.
TTTGCATGACGGCCGCGGCGACGCCTACTGCGGCATGCTGAACTGCTCGTACAACCTCGGCCTGCGCGGCGCGAAGGCGTACATCCCTGAAGCGCCCGTCGGCACGGCGGCGAAGCTGGCCGAGCGCGTGCGGGAGTTTGTTCCCATCGCGCGCGCTGTGCTCGGCCTCAAGGGCCTGAAGATCATCGCGTTCGGCCCGCGCCCGGACGACTTCCTCGCGTGCAACGCGCCCATCAAGGCGCTGTATGACCTCGGCGTTGCCGTCGAGGAGAACTCCGAGCTCGACCTGCTCGTCGCGTACAACAAGCACGCGGGCGACGCGCGCATCCCGGCCAAAATGGCGGAGATGGAAGCCGAGCTCGGCCCGGACAACAAGTATGCCGGCATCCTGCCGCGCCTTGCGCAGTATGAGCTGACGCTCGAGGACTGGGCCGAGGCGCACAAGGGCACGCGCCAGTATGTGGCGTTCGCGAACAAGTGCTGGCCGGCGTTCCAGACGGAGTTCAAGTTCGTGCCCTGCTACGTCAACAGCCGCCTCGCGGCGCGCGGCATCCCCGTTGCGTGCGAAGTCGACATCTACGGCGCGCTGTCCGAGTACATCGGCGTGTGCGTGTCCGGCACGCCCACGACGCTGCTCGACATCAACAACACGGTGCCCGCGTCCATGTATGAGAAGTCCATCCGCGGCAAGTACGATGTGCGCCTGCCCGAGACGTTCATGGGCTTCCACTGCGGCAACACCAGCTGCGAATTGCTGAAAGATCCGCACATGGGCTACCAGCTCATCATGAAGCGCGACCTCGAGCCGGACCTCGCGGAGCCGGACATCACGCGCGGCACGATGGAGGGCAACATCAAGCCGGGCGACATCACGTTCTACCGTCTGCAATCGACGGCCGGCACCGAGCTGAAGGCGTACATCGCGCAGGGCGCTGTGCTGGACGTCGACTGCGAGAGCTTCGGCTCCATCGGCGCGTTCGCCATCCCGGAGATGGACCGCTTCTACCGTCATGTGCTCATCGCGAAGCGCTATCCGCACCACGGCGCGGTCGCGTTCGGCCACCACGGCAAGGCACTGTATGAGGTGTTCAAGTATCTGGGCGTGACCGATATCGCCTACAACCAGCCGAAACACCTGCCGTACCCGGATGAGAATCCGTTTGCATAAGTTTTGTCAGGGAAAGGAGAAACACCATGAAATTCTTCATCGACACCGCCAACGTGGACGAGATCCGCGCGGCAAACGACATGGGCGTCATCGCGGGCGTGACGACGAACCCGAGCCTCATCGCGAAGGAGGGCCGCGACTACGCCGAGACGCTGAAGGAGATCGCCTCCATCGTGGACGGCCCCATCTCCGGCGAGGTGAAGGCCACGACGACGGACGCCGCGGGCATGATCGAAGAGGGCCGCGCCATCTATGCGCTCGACCCCGCGCACATGGTCGTCAAGATCCCGATGACCGCCGAGGGCCTGAAGGCCATCAAGGTGCTCTCCTCCGAGGGCATCCCGACGAACTGCACGCTGATCTTCTCGGCGAATCAGGCGCTGCTGGCGGCGCGCGCGGGCGCGGCGTACGTCTCGCCGTTCCTCGGCCGTCTCGACGACATCAGTCAGCCGGGCATCGACCTGATCGAGTCCATCGCGGCCATCTTCGCGAACTACGCGGACATCGATTGCGAGATCATCGCCGCGTCCGTGCGCAACCCCATCCACGTGACGGACTGCGCGCTCGCGGGCGCGGACATCGCGACGGTGCCGTACAAGGTCATCATGCAGATGACGAAGCACCCGCTGACGGATTCGGGCATCGAGAAGTTCAAGGCCGATTACATCAAGGTGTTTGGCGAATGAGCATGACGGAAGCGGAAAAACGTGCGCTCGCGGCCGCGGCGTGCGGCATGGCGAAGGGCGCAAAGCAGCTCGGGCGCGATGAGATCCGCGTGTACGCACTTCTGGGCGACGGCGAGCTTGAGGAAGGCGAGGTGTGGGAGGCATTCCTCTTCGCGGCGCAGTACAAGTTCGACAACCTGTGCGTGGTCATTGACCTGAACGGCTTGCAGATCGACGGCCCGACGAAAGACGTCATGAACACGTCGCCGGTGGACGCGAAGATGAAGGCGTTCGGGTTTGAGATCGCCCAGATCGACGGCCATGACCTCGAGGCGATGGACGCGGCGTTTGGATCGTTCCACAAAAACCGCGGAACGGGAAAGCCGTTCGCGATTTTGATGAAGACGGTCAAGGGCAAGGGCGTCAGCTTCATGGAAAACAATGTGGGCTGGCACGGCAAGGCCCCGAACGACGAGGAATACGCGGCGGCGATGCGCGAGCTGCGCGCGCAGCTCGCGGAACTGGAGGCAAAGGAATGAACGGCGTGAAAAAGGTGGCGACGCGCGACAGTTACGGCGCGGCGCTCGTGGAGCTCGGCAAAGAGCATGAGGACGTCGTGGTGCTGGACGCGGACCTCGCGGCGGCGACAAAGACGGGCGTGTTCAAGAAGGCGTTCCCGGACAGGCATCTGGATTGCGGCATCGCTGAGCAGAACCTGATGGGCGCGGCGGCGGGCCTCGCCGCGATGGGCCTCGTGCCGTTCGCGTCGAGCTTTGCGATGTTCGCCGCGGGCCGCGCGTTCGAGCAGGTGCGCAACTCCATCGGGTACCCGCGCCTGAACGTGAAGATCGGCGCGACGCACGGCGGCATCTCCGTCGGTGAGGTTGGCGAGTCGGACCGGTGCTGTGAGGCTTTCGCGATGATGCGCTCAGTCCCCGGCATGGTGGTGCTGGGCCCGGCGGACGACGTGGCGGCGCGCGCGGCGGTCAGGGCCGCGTAAGAGCACGAGGGGCCCGTGTACCTGCGTTTCGGGCGTCTGGCCATCCCTGTGTTCCACAGCGAGACGGATTACAAATTCGAGATCGGCAAGGGCGAAGTGCTGCGCGAGGGCAGCGACGTCGCGCTGATCTCCACCGGCCTGATGACGGCCGAGGCGCTCGAGGCGGCGGACGCGCTCGCGGCCGGGGGCATTCAGGCGCGCGTGATCAACCTGTGCAGCATCAAGCCGCTGGACAAGGCGCTGGTCTTGAAGGCGGCGCGCGAGTGCGGCAAGATCGTGACGTGCGAGGAGCACTCCGTCATCGGCGGCCTCGGCGAGGCCGTGTGCGCGCTCGTCGCGGAGGCGGGCGTCGCGTGCCGCGTCAAGCGCGTCGGCGTGAACGATGTGTTCGGCCACTCCGGCCCCGCGAAGGAGCTGCTGGCACAGTTCGGCCTCGACGCAGAGAACATCGCCCGCGAGGCGCGCGAGATACTGGGTTGAGAAAAGGCCGCTTGAAAAGCGAAAGCGAAGCCCCCCGGAAACACAAGGTGTTTTCGAGGGGCTTCGACTTTTGCTCCACAGAGGAAAGAAAAAACCCGGACGCGAAACGTCCGGGCGGTCTGGAGCAGATGATGGGAATCGAACCCACACAGCCAGCTTGGGAAGCTGGAGTTCTGCCACTAAACTACATCTGCACAGTGAATACAGTATACACCCAAAGCGGTGAAAAGTCAAATGCTTTTCCGCGGCGTACTGGCAAAGCGGCGCAAAAAGTGATATGATGGACCCATCATCACGAAGACGGGAGAGACAGAAATGACAGGGGATCTGCACACACATTCCACCTTTTCCGACGGCGCGCTGGCGGCGAAGTGCCTGCCGCGCCTCGCGGCGGCTTCGGGGTTGACGCACCTCGCGATCTCCGACCACGACACGCTGCGCTCCATCGAATTTGCGCGCCGCGCGCCGGAACAGCAGGGCGTGACGCTCATCCCGGCGGCGGAGCTGACGGGCCTCGACACAAAGCGCGGCCGCCGCGTCCATCTTCTGTGCTATGGGGCTCAGCCGACGGACGAGCTCGCGGCGTTCTGCGAGCGGATGCGTCAGGCGCGCGACGAGGCGGCGCAGGCGAACCTCGACGCGGTCGAGCGCCGTTTTCCGCAATTTTCCCGCGCGCTCGCGCTCGAGCTGTGCCGCGACGCAGGCGTCTGCTTCAAGGCGCACATCATGCGCGTGCTGTTTGAATTCGGCCTGTCAGACGGATTGTACGGCGACGTGTACCACGCGCTCAAGAGCGAGGGGATGTTCCGGAAGGTCCGGTACGAGCCGGTGGAACAGGTGCTTGCCATCGCGCGCCGCGCGGGCGCGGCCGTCGTGATGGCCCACCCGAGCGTCTACCGCAGCATGGATCTCTTCGAGGAGCTCGCCGCGGCGGGTGAGATCGACGGCGTCGAGATCGATCACCCCCGCAATACGGTGGAGGACAAGATCATTCTGAGCTGCGCCGCCGACGAGTACGGCCTCATCGTCACCGGCGGCTCCGATTTCCACGGCATCCACGCCGGACACCCCGTCCCGGTCGGCACGTGCACGACAAGCGGCGAGAACATCGCGCGCCTGCTCGAGGTGGCGGCGTCCCGCAAATGAGCGCCGTTCACAGCCCTTCGAGGTCAAACGGCGGCGTGTACTCCTCCTTCGCGCTCGAGCGCTCCTGCATGTAGCCGTCCGTCAGGCCCAGCTCCACGGCGGCGTTGACCACCTTCCGGTACTCGTACGTCGAGATGCGGCGCGACAGCGCGCCCAGCCCCTTCGTGCGCGGCATGGGCGTATACTGGCTCATCACGCTCACGAGGAACCGCCCGCGCGGCAGCTTCTGTGCCATCGCGCGCAGCACGGCCAGCGAGTCATCCACACAGCCCGGCAGCGCCAGATGGCGCACGATCACGCCGCGCCGCAAAAGCCCGTCCGGGCTGAACACCGGCGGGCCGGCCTGCTCGATCATGCGCTTCGCCGCCGCGAGGGACACGTCAAAGTAGTCCGGCGCGCCCGAGTACCGCGCCGAGAGTTCCGGCGAGCGGTATTTCAAGTCCGTCAGATACACGTCCACATCGCCCGCGAGCGCGTCAATGGCCTCCACCGTCTCATATCCGCCCGTGTTCCACACGACGGGAATGCCGGGCTTTGCCAGATGCAGCGCCTGCTGCACCCACGGCCGGTAGTGCGTCGCCGTGACGAGGTTCAGATTGTGCGCGCCCGCCGCTTCCAGACGGCGAAACACGTCCGCAAGCTCGCTGACCGTCAGCACTTTGCCGAAATTTCCGGCGCTGATCTTGTCGTTCTGACAATAGACGCACCCGAGCGGGCACCCGGAGAAAAACACCGTGCCGGAGCCGCGCGTGCCGGAGATGCACGGCTCTTCCCAGAGATGGAGCGCCGCGCGCGCCGCGCGGATGCCCGGCCCGCCGCCGCACAGGCCCTGGGCGCGCGTCCTGTCCGCGCCGCACCGCCGCGGACACAGCGCGCAATGAGTGGGGATCATGTCTTGCCTGCCTCCTTTTTGCCATTTGAGTATATCATAAACTGCACAAATATGATACAATTATATATATCATCGAATTTGTCCAGCAGGGAGGTGCCGGATTGGAACCGAAAAGCGCAGAGTACAAGTTCCTGTCGCTGCTTGCCAAGGAATATCCGACGCGCGCCGCGGCCGCGGCGGAGATCATCAATTTGCAGGCGATCCTGAAACTGCCCAAGCCCACGGAGCACTTCATGAGCGATCTGCACGGTGAGGCTGACGCGTTCACGCACATCCTTTGCAACGCGTCCGGCGTTATCCGCGAGAAGGCTGACCGCGTGCTGGGACAGTCCGTGCCCGCCGTCGAGCGCGCGGAGTTCGCGACGCTCATCTACTACCCGGCGCAAAAGCTCGCACAGCTCAAGCCGCACCAGGCCGATCTGCGCTCGTTCTACCGCACGACGCTCTACCGCCTGATCGACACCTGCCGTGTCACGGCGTCGAAGTACACGCGCAGCTTCGTGCGCAAGAAGCTGCCCAAGACGTATGCCTACATCCTCGACGAGCTTCTGCACGCCCATTTTGAGGATCACGACAAGGACCTCTACTACGAGAGCATCCTCGCGACGATCATCGACACCGGCGAGGCCGATCACTTCATCATCGCCTTGTGCGAGCTTATCCGCGATCTCGCGGTGCATCGTCTGCACATCGTCGGCGACGTGTTCGACCGCGGCCCGCGCCCGGACGTCATCATGGACAAGCTCATCGCGCACCATGACGCCGACATTCAGTGGGGCAACCATGACGTCCAGTGGATGGGCGCGGCGGCGGGCAGCGACATCTGCATCGCGGGCGTCATCCGCGTCGCGCTGGCGTACAACAACCTCGAGACGCTCGAGGACGGCTACGGCATCAACCTGCGCCCGCTCGCGCTGTTTGCTGAGGAGACGTACCGCGAGACGGACATCTCGCGCTTTTACCCGCGCATCACGGACGGCGGCGACTACTCGCCCGTCGACGTCGAGCGCGCGGCGCGGATGCACAAGGCCATCAGCATCATGATGTTCAAGCTCGAATGCGCGCTCGTGCGCCGCAATCCCGAGCTGGGCATGATCGACCGCGCTCTGCTCGAAGCCGTCGATTTCGCGCGACAGACCGTCGTCGTGGACGGCGTTGAATACCGGATGCTCGACTGCGATTTCCCGACCGTCGATCCCCGCGATCCCGCGCGCCTGACGCCCGAAGAGCAGGAGGTGCTCACACGGCTGCGTCTGAGCTTTGCCGAGAGCGAAAGGCTTCAGCGCCACGTGCGTTTCCTGTACGCGCGCGGCAGCATGTATCTCATCGAAAACGGAAATCTTCTCTATCACGGCGCGGTGCCGATGCGCATGGACGGCACGTTCGACGAGATCACCATCGACGGCAGGACGTACAGCGGTCGCTCGTGGATGGATCACTGCGAGCGGATGGCGCGCCAGGGCTACTTCGCGCCGCCGGGCAGCGAGCAGCGCCTCAAGGGGCAGGATTTCCTGTACTACCTCTGGTGCGGACGCCAGTCTCCGGTGTTCGGACGGTTCAAAATGTCCACGTTCGAACACTTCTTCATCGAGGAGGAGGCCGCGCACGCGGAGAAGAAAAACGCGTACTACCGCCTGATCGAGGACGAGGGCGAGGCCACCGCGACCGCGGCGGCAGCGGCCATCCTCGAGGAGTTCGGCCTCGACGGCGCGCAAGGCCACATCGTCAACGGCCACGTTCCGGTGCGCGCGAAAAACGGCGAGGCGCCCGTCAAGGCGGGCGGCCGCGTCATCGTCATCGACGGCGGCTTCTGCCGCGCCTATCACGACAAGACGGGCATCGCGGGCTATACGCTCGTGTCGTCGTCGCGCGGTCTGTCCCTGCGATGCCACTCGGCGTTCGAGTCCGCGCAGAAGGCCATCACCGAAAACCGCGATATCTTGTCGTCTGTGGACATTTTTGAAACGAACAGGCGCCGCTTGCTTGTCGGCGACACGGACAACGGCAAGCGCCTGAAGGCTCAGATCGCCGACCTCGAGCGCCTGTGCGCCGCATATGCCGACGGCACGCTGATTGAGCGGGCGTAAAAGGAGGATTTGCACGTGTATCCGAATAAGGATTACACCCGCATCGGCGGGTGGCTTCTGGTGTTCGTCGTTTGGAGCGTCATCCAGATCGCGGCCAACCTCTTCTCGGGCATCGAACTGCTTGCGACGATGCCGTTTTCCGCGCTGCTGGCCCTCGTCGGCCACGGCTGCCTGCGCACGGCTGTGCTGGTCCTGCTGTTCCGCCGCAACCGCGTGTGCACGAAGCTGTTCGCCGCGGAGGCGGCCGTGACGGTGGTGGAGATCGTGACGCTGCTGGTGCAAGTGCTCCCGCTGGGCGCGGACGCGGCCTATTTGGCCAGCCTGCTGTTCGGAAGCAGCATCGGCAATATCCTGTTCTATGTCTGCTGGCTGTTGTATTTTCAGCGCTCTGTGCGTGTGAACGTCTATTTCTCCGGCGCCGATCCCATGCCGCCCTACGGGGCGCCCGGCTGGCCCCCGTACGGGTACGGCCAGCAGCCGATGGGCGGATACGGGGCGCCGTACCATTCGGCAGGCTTTACCGCGCCGCCGCCCGTGCCGGACGGCACAGTGCGTTACTGCCCGCGCTGCGGCCGCCCGGTGGAGAACAGCTCCGCGCTGTTCTGCGCCGGATGCGGCACGCCGCTGCACGCCGGAAAGGAGAGAGAACAATGAACGAACATGCTCCCGGCGCGCCGCTGCCGTTTGAGCGGTGCGACAATTTCCGCGAGCTGGGCGGTTACACCGGCCTCGGCGGAAAGCGCGTCAAATACGGCGTGTTTTACCGAACGCCCGCGCTGGCGAACCTGCGCACGGAGTCGGACTGGGCGCTCTTCCGCTCGCTGGGCGTCAGGACGGTCTTCGACTTCCGCTCCGACGCCGAGCGCGCGCAGATGCCGGACCCGGAGCTGCCCGGCGTGCGGTGCGTCCACGTTCCCGCGATGCTGGACAGCAGCGGGAACGGCGTCAATTTCGATCTGAACGCCATCTTTGCGGGCGGTGAACGCGCCGTGGATGAGATGCTGGAGTGGGTCGCGGCCAGTTATCAGACGATGGCCTTCGGCAACCCCGCCTACCGGCAGCTGTTCGAGGCCATCACAGCGGGCGAAACGCCCGTCCTGTTCCACTGTTCGGCGGGCAAAGACCGCACCGGCGTCGCCGCCGCGCTGATCCTGCTGGCGCTTGGCGTCTCGCGCGAGGATGTCGTGCGGGATTATCTGATCACAAACGAGTGCCGCGTCCGCTCGCGCGCCGCGCTGGCCAAAAAGCTCGAGCCTGCGCTGGGCAGCCGCGCGCGCCAGTACGCTGATGTCATCGGAGGCGTCAGCCTCGACAGCATCGAGACGGTGCTGCGCGGCATCGGGGAAAAATATCCGTCGTTTGAAAGTTATCTGGAGGCCGAGTGCGGCGTCACCCCCACTGCGCTCGCACGCATCCGCGAACAATACTTGGAATGAAAAGGAGAGAACATCTATGGCCACTCCGCACAACGCAGCCCAAAACGGCGATTTTGCAAAGACTGTCCTGATGCCCGGCGATCCGCTCCGCGCGAAATTCATCGCCGAGACGTTCCTCACCGACCCGCGCCTCGTCACAAGCGTGCGCGGGATGCTCGGCTACACCGGCACATATCAGGGCAAGCCTGTCTCTGTGATGGGCTCCGGCATGGGGATGCCGTCCATCGGCATCTATTCGTACGAGCTGTTCACCCAGTACGGCGTCGAAAACATCATCCGCATCGGGTCCGCCGGCTCGTACAGCGAGCGGGCGAAGGTGTACGACGTCGTGCTCGCCACCGCCGCATATTCTGAATCCAGTTTTGCGCGCACGCAGAGCGGCTTTGAGGGCGACGTCACGATGCCGAGCGCCGAGCTCAACGACAAGCTGCGCGCCAGCGCGCAGAAGCTGGGCCTGCCGCTCATCGAGGGCGTCATCCACTCGAGCGACGTGTTCTACCGCGAGGACAAGACGCCGTACTGGCAGCGCCTGCGCGACGAGCACGGCTGCCTCGCCGTCGAGATGGAGAGCTTCGCGCTGTTCCACAACGCCGCCGTCACCGGCCGCCGTGCGGCGTGTCTAGTGACGATCTCGGATTCCTTTGTCTCGCACGAGGAGACGACGGCAGAGCAGCGTCAGACGACGTTCACGAGCATGATGAAGATCGCGCTCGGCACGGTGCTGGAGTGAGACGATGGAATTTGACCGCAGAGCGCTGATCCGCGCCGCTGTTGCGGCGCGCAAAAACGCCTATGCACCGTATTCGCACTTCGCCGTCGGCGCGGCGCTTCTGACGAAGAGCGGCCGGGTGTATACCGGCTGCAACATCGAATGCGCGTCGTTTTCGCCGACCAACTGCGCCGAGCGCACGGCGTTGTTCAAAGCCGTCAGCGAGGGCGAGCGGGAATTTTCGGCCATCGCCGTCGTCGGCGCGCGGCTCGACGCGCCGGACGACTCGCTCGTCACGTCGCCGTGCGGCGTGTGCCGCCAGATGCTGTACGAATTCTGCGGCGGTGCGCTGACGGTCGTCATGGCCAAGGGCGAGGACGACTGGACCGAGCGCAGGCTCGGCGAGCTTCTGCCTCTCGGCTTCGGACCGGAAAAACTCTCTGACGCACGCGGCGAATGAATATTGTTATACAAAATGAAATATCAAATTATATAAATACAAAATGTTGATTTGAGGAGGAGGGTAGAATGAAGCGGATACTTGCTGCCGCTCTGGCAATTTTGCTTGCCGTTACGCTGGCCGGATGCGGTGCGGGCAAGACAGAGCTTGTGCTGGTCACAGATTCCGGCTCTGTGGAGGACGGCTCGTTCAACCAGAGCGCCTGGGAAGGCCTCGTGCGGTACGCCGAGGAGAACAAGATCTCCAGCGGGTATTTTCAGCCTGAGGAAAATACGGACGAGGCGCTTCGCGGCGCGATCGACAAAGCGGTCGAAGGCGGCGCGCGCGCCGTCGTGTGCACGGGCTACCTCTTTGAGGATGTGGTGGCCGAGGCGCAGCAGGCGTACCCGGAGGTCGATTTCATCGCTGTGGACTGCGAGGTCGCGTCGCCCGCGGCCAACACGGTCGGCCTGACATACGCGGAGGAGCAGGCGGGATTTCTGGCCGGCTACGCCGCTGTGACGGAGGGATACCGGTCGCTCGGGTTCCTCGGCGGCGACGCGGTGCCCGGCGTGCAGCGCTACGGCCTCGGCTTTGTGCAGGGCGCGGAGTACGCCGCGCGCGAGCTGGAGATGGAGGAGGGCTCCGTCGCCATTCTTTACGCATTCACGGATGGGTTCGATCCTTCTGACGACACGCAGGCGACCGCCGAAGCGTGGTACGCCGACGGCGTGGAGTGCATCTTCGCCGCGAACGGCGGCGCGCAATCGTCCGTGACGGCCGCCGCGGAGAAGATGGGCGGCGTGGTCATCTGTGCCGACACCGATCACTCCGCCGCGTCGGAGGCCGTCGTCGTCTCCGCGCTCAAGAGCATCAGCACGTCCGTCTATTCGACGATCGACGGCATTTACGACGGCAGTTTCGAGGGCGGGCGGAATCTCCACTTTGACGCGGCCTCAAGCGGTGTCGCGCTGTCGATGGACACCGCGCATTTCAAAAATTTCACACAGACGGCATACGATACGATGCTCACGAAATTACAGACGAACGCCGAGGGCGTCACGGAGGCGATCGTCCGCCAGACGACGGACGACGGCGCCATGGAGGGCGTCGAGACGGCGCGGGTCACGGTGCGCGAACTGCGATAGAAACGGGGGCAAACGCCCGGGACATCAGGGAGGACATATGACAAAACAGGATATTCTTTCGCGCGTCGACCACACGCTGCTGCGCGCCGACGCGACATGGGACGAGATCCGCACACTGTGCGACGAGGCGGTCGCGAACAAGACCGCCTCCATCTGCATCAACCCCGGCTGGGTGCGCCAGGCGGCGGGATATCTGGACGGCCGCGTGCCCGTGTGCACGGTGATCGGCTTCCCGCTCGGCGCGACGTCGACGGAGGCGAAACTCGCCGAGGCGCGCCAGGCGCTCGCCGACGGCTGCTCGGAATTTGATATGGTCATCAACATCGGCCGCCTGAAATCCGGCGACGTGGCGTACGTCCGCGACGAGATCCGCGCGCTCAAGGAGGCGGTCGGCGGCAAGGTGCTGAAGGTCATCATCGAGACGTGCCTGCTCACGGACGCGGAGAAGGAGACGATGTGCGACGCCGTGTGCGACGCGGGCGCGGACTTCATCAAGACGTCCACGGGCTTTTCGAAGGCGGGCGCGACGTTTGAGGACATCGAGCTGTTCGCGCGCTGCTGCCGCGGCCGCTGCCGCATCAAGGCGGCGGGCGGCATCCGGACGGTCGCCGACATGGAACAATTCATCGCCCTCGGCGCGGACAGGCTCGGCACGTCGAGCGCCATCCGCATCTTCGCGAACGAAGACACGAACGGCGCATACTGAGAAAAAGGGGAACACGATATGAAACTCACAAGCACTTTTTTCGGCCGCACGCAGAATGGCGAGGACGTCTATCTTCACACGATGGAAAACGCGAACGGCATGCGCGTCGAGGTCATCGAGTACGGCTGCGCCGTGCGCAGCATCATCGTGCCTGACCGCACCCGCGCCGCGCGCGACGTCGTGCTGGGCTATCAGACGCTCGAGGACTACGAGCTTGCCACGTCGTCCGTCGGCGCGTTCGTCGGCCGCGTGGCCAACCGCATCGAGAACGCCGTGTTCACCGTGGATGGCAAGACGTACCATCTCCAGCCCAACAGCGGCAAAAACCATTTGCACGGCGTGCTGAACAAGACGGTGTTCCGCGCGTCCGCCGAGGGCGACAGCCTCGTGCTGACGTACACAAGCCCCGACGGCGAGGAGGGATTCCCCGGCACGGTCGACGTGCGCGTCGCGTACACGCTGACGGACGAGAACGCGCTTGTGATGGACTACACCGCCACGACGGACAAGACGACCATCCTCAACTTCACGAATCACAGCTACTTCAATCTGGAGGGGGCAGAGAGCGGCTCGGCGCTCGACCAGACGCTCGTCCTCCGCGCGAAGGAGTTCTGCGAGGGCAACGCCGAGACGTGCCCGACAGGCCGCATCCTGCCCGTCGCGGGCACGCCGTTCGACTTCACGCAGGAAAAGCCCATCGGCCGCGACATCTTCGCGGACGACGAGCAGCTGAAGCTGGCGCACGGCTACGACCACAACTATGTGCTCGACAAGGATTACGGCGAGCTGGGCCTCGTCGCGACCGCGTACTCCGCGCGCACCGGCATCGTGATGGAGACATACACCACGCAGCCGGGGATGCAGCTGTACACGGCGAACTTCCTCGGCAATGACACGCGCCCCGGCAAGACGGGCGCGATGCACGCGAATTATCAGGCATTCTGCCTCGAGACGCAGCACTACCCGTGCGCGCCGTCGCACCCGGAGTTCCCGTCCATCGAGGTGACCCCCGACGAGGAGTATCACGAGACGACGATCTACAAATTCCTCGTGCGTTGACAGCCCCAAAAACGCGCCCTTTCCGGGCGCGTTTTTTACACGATTCGCGAGAGGAAGGCGCGGAGGAGGGATTTTCATGCATGTCATTGAACTGCGGAACGTGACAAAGGACTACGGCCGCGGCCGCGGCGTGTTCGGCGTCTCGCTGACGCTCGCCGAGGGCGGCACGCTGGGCTATCTCGGCCCGAACGGCGCGGGCAAGACGACGACTATCCGCCAGCTGATGGGCTTTGTGCGCCCGGACAAGGGTGCGGTGCGCGTGTTCGGCGCCGACCCGTTCGGCAGCGCGGCCGTCCAGAGAAAGATCGGCTACCTGCCGGGCGAGACGGCGTTCCCGCCAGACATGACGGGCGACGCGTTTTTGCGCTTTGTCGCGTCACTGAAGGGCGTAAAAAGCATGGCGCGCGCAAACGAGCTGCGCGAGCGATTTGAGCTCGACGGCCGCGCGCGGCTGAAAAAGATGTCGAAGGGCACGCGCCAGAAGGTCGCGCTCATCTGCGCGTTTTTGCACGACCCGGAGCTGTACCTGCTCGACGAGCCGACGAGCGGCCTCGACCCGCTGATGCAGCGCCGCTTCGCGGAGCTTGTGGAGGAGGAGCTGTCGCGCGGCAAGACGATGCTCTTGTCGTCGCACCAGTTCGAGGAGGTCGAGCGCCTGTGCGGCGAGGCCGCCATCCTGCGGGAGGGGCGGCTCGCCGCCTGCGGCCGCATGGACGAGCTGCAAAAGGCGCGCAGCCGGATGTTCCGCATCCGCTTCCGCACCGAGAACGCCGCCGCGGCGTTCTCGCGCGTGTTCCCGCAGGCGGTCTGCCGCGGCGCGGAGCTGTCTCTCACCGTGCCGCAGCCGGACGCCGCGCGCGTGTTGCGCCTCGCTGTGACGTACGGCGTCGACGACCTGTTCGTCCGCGCGCAGACGCTCGAGGAATTGTTCCTGCACTACTACGACAGGGAGGGAGCATGATGGTCCGGCCGCTGTTTTTTCGCAGCCTCCGCTCGAGCGCGGGGCTGTTCGGCATCATCCTCGCGGTGCTCGCGCTGTACGGCGGAACGATCATCGCGATGTACGACCCCGACCTCGGCGAGAGCCTCAATATGATGGCAAACGCGATGCCGGAACTCTTCGCCGCGTTCGGCATGGCCGGCACGCCCGCGACGCTGACGGATTTTCTTGTCAACTACCTGTACGGCTTTCTGTTGATCGCGTTCCCGATGCTGCTGTCGATCCTGCTCGCGAAGCGCCTCGTCGCCTCATACGTCGACACGGGCTCGGTGGCGTACCTGCTGGCGTCGCCGCACGCGCGAGCCGCGCTCATCGCCACGCAGGCCGCCGTCCATCTGCTGGCATGCGCCGCGTCCATCGCCGTCTTCTTCGCGGGCTGCACCGTATGCTGCGAGGCGATGTTCCCCGGCGAGCTCGACCCCGAGGCACTTGGCCGCGTCACGCTCGGCCTGTGGGCGCTGCATCTCTTCCTCGGCGGCGTCGTCTTCGCCAGCGCCTGCGTGTTCAACGACGCGAAGTACTCCGTCGGCGTCGGGACGGCGCTCGTCGTCGCCTTCTTCCTCGTGCGCATGGCGTGCCAGGTCAGCGACGCGTTCGAGTGGCTGCAATACCTCACGCCGATGACGCTCTTCGCGCAGGACGAGCTCGCCGCCGGCACGGGCGGCGTCTGGCAGTCGTGCACCCTCGCCGGAACGGGCCTCGCGCTCTACCTCGCGGGCGGCGCCGTGTTCTGCCGCAAGGACATCCCGGCCTGACACAATGAAAAGAGCGGCGCTCCGATGAACTCGGAGCGCCGCTCTTTTGTGCAAAAATCATTCGATGATGCTCTTGCCGGTCATCTCCCCGGGCTGAGGCAGCTCGAGGATCTTCAGCATCGTCGGCGCGATGTCGGCCAGCACGCCGCCCTTGCGCAGCGTCACGTCGCCCATGCCCGCCACAAGGAAGGGAACAGGGTTCGTCGTGTGCGCGGTGAACGGATGCTCGGCGTCGCCGTCGTACATCTTGTCGGCGTTGCCGTGGTCGGCCGTCAGCAGCACCGCGCCGCCCTTGGCCAGCACCGCGTCGATCACCTCGCCGGCGCACGCGTCGACGGCCTCGACGGCCTTCACGGCCGCCTCGAACACGCCGGTGTGGCCGACCATGTCGCAGTTCGCAAAGTTCAGGATGATCGCGTCATACTTGTCGGACTCGATGCGCTTGACGCACTCGTCCGCGACGAGGTATGCGCTCATCTCCGGCTGCAAGTCATACGTCGCCACCTTCGGGCTGTTGATCAGCGCGCGGTCCTCGCCCTCGAACGGCGCCTCGACGCCGCCGTTGAAGAAGAACGTGACGTGCGCGTACTTCTCGGTCTCGGCGATGCGCAGCTGCGTTTTGCCGTTCTTCGCCAGATACTCGCCGAACACGTTCGTCAGCACCTGCGGTTTGAACGCCACGTCGACGTTCGGCATCGTCGCGTCGTACTGCGTAAAGCACACATAGTGCACGGGGAAGCGGCCGTTGCGGCGCTCAAAGCCCGTGAAATCGTCGTCCACGAACGTGCGGGTGATTTCACGCGCGCGGTCGGGGCGGAAGTTGAAGAACACGACGCTGTCGCCCGCGCTCACGCGGCCGCCCTCGCACGTCACGGCGGGCACGACGAACTCGTCCGTCACGCCCTCGGCATAGCTGTTCGCCATCACCTCGACGGGAGCGCCGTGGACGCCCTCGCCGTAGACGAACGCCGCGTACGCCTTCTCGACGCGGTCCCAACGGTTGTCGCGGTCCATCGCGTAGTAGCGGCCCGTGACGGACGCGATCTTGCCGACGCCGATCTCCGCCATCTTCGCCTCAAGCTCCTCGATGAAGCCCTTGCCGGAATCGGGCGGCACGTCGCGGCCGTCCATGATGGCGTGGACGTACACGCTCTCAAGACCCATGCGCTTGGCCATCTCGAGCAGGCCGTACAGGTGCGTGTTATGGCTGTGCACACCGCCGTCGGACAGCAGGCCGATCAGATGCAGCGCCTTGCCGTTTTCCTTCGCGCTCTCGACCGCGGCGACGAGCGCCTTGTTCTGGAAGAAATCGCCGTCCTGAATGGCCTTCGTGATGCGCGTCAGCTCCTGGTACACGATGCGGCCCGCACCAATGTTCGTGTGGCCCACCTCGCTGTTGCCCATCTGGCCATCGGGCAGGCCGACGTCCATGCCGGACGCGCCGATCGTCGTGTACGGATACGTCGCGAACAGCTTGTCAAGGTTCGGGGTATTCGCGGCGACGATGGCGTTGCCGTACGTCTCGCCCGGCACCCAGCCAAAGCCGTCCAGAATGCACAGAAGAAGAGGTCTTTTCGACATAAAAGGTTCTCCTTTTTGTTTTGAGATTATTTGCTCGCGGCAGCGACGATCGCGCCGAATGCGTCGGCCTTCAGCGAAGCGCCGCCGATCAGGCCGCCGTCGACGTTCGTCTTCGACAGCAGTTCGTCGGCGTTGCCGGCGTTCATGCTGCCGCCGTACTGAACCGTCGTCGTCTCGGCGACCGCCTCGCCGTACAGCTCGCCGATCACCTTGCGGATGGCCGCGCAGACCTCCTCGGCCTGGTCGGACGTCGCGGTGCGGCCCGTGCCGATGGCC
>CALXIU010000247.1 GCA_944388415.1 uncultured Ruthenibacterium sp.
ACTTGCGCTTGTAGCGGAAGTCCATCAGCGTGGACAGATTGGGGTCGGCGACGAACACGACGTCGCCGCCGCGGCCGCCGTCGCCGCCGTCCGGGCCGCCCGCCGCGACGTATTTTTCGCGATGGAACGACACCGAGCCGTTGCCGCCGTTGCCCGCCTGAAGCGTGATGGTTGCGGTATCAATGAACATTGCTGCCCTCCCGTGGGCGTTTTCGCCCTGTTGCGACAAAAAAGGAAAGGCCGGGCTCTTCCTGCCCGGCCTTTTCAGTCGCTTATTGCTTGACGATGCTGACCTTCTTGCGGTCGCGGCCGACGCGCTGGAACGAGACCTTGCCGTCCACGAGCGCGAACAGCGTGTCGTCGCTGCCGCGGCCGACATTCTCACCCGGATGGATGTGCGTGCCACGCTGACGGACGAGGATGTTGCCCGCGAGCACGAACTGGCCGTCGCCGCGCTTGACGCCGAGGCGCTTGGACTCGGAATCGCGGCCGTTTTTGGTAGAACCTACGCCTTTCTTATGTGCCATGATGAGACTCCTCCTTAACCCTTGATTTCCGTGATCTCAACCTTCGTGTACGGCTGGCGGTGACCCATCCGGCGCGCAGAGCCCTTCTTGGGACGATAGGTGATGATATTCAGCTTCTTGCCCTTGCCGTTCTTGACGACCTTGCCCTCGACAACAGCGCCCTCCACGGACGGCGCGCCGAACTTGACGGCGCCTTCCTCGCCCAGAGCGAGAACGGTGTCGAACTTGACATTGGAATCGGCTTCGGCATTCAGCTTCTCAACATAAATGACGTCGCCCTTTTCCACGCGGTACTGCTTACCGCCGGTGACGATGACTGCGTACATATGCTTACCCTCATTTTCATAAGTCTCGCTGGTCTGAAGGGCGGCGCCGGGGCGCACTTCGAGAGCCCATACCATGCGGCTTATATACTATACCACAGCCGCGGGGCGGCTGTCAACGTGTTTTTCAAAAAAAGATGCGTTCACGCGAGCGTGCGGCGCGCGGCCTCGATCGTGTTGACAAGAAGCATCGCGCGCGTCATCAGCCCGACGCCGCCGGGCACGGGCGTGATGGCCGAGGCGATTTCGGACACGGCGTCGAAGTCGACGTCGCCGCACAGCTTGCCGGTCTCGAGGCGGTTGATGCCGACGTCGATGACCACCGCGCCCGGCTTGACCATATCCGCCGTAACGAAACGCGGGCGGCCGATCGCGGCGACGAGCACGTCGGCCTCGCGGCAGACGGCGGCGAGGTCCTTCGTGCGCGAGTGGCACACGGTAACGGTGGTGTTCGCGGCCGTCAAAAGCAGCGCCATCGGCTTGCCGACGATGTTCGAGCGGCCGATCACGACGGCGCGCTTGCCCGTGAGTTCGACGCCCGCGGCGCGCAGCATCTCCATGCAGCCCGCGGGCGTGCACGGCGCGAAGCACTTCTCGCCGATGACGAGGCGGCCGACGTTGACCGGCGTGAAGCCGTCGACATCCTTTTCGGGCGCGATGGCCTCGATGACGGCGCGCTCGTCGATGTGCGCGGGCAGCGGCAGCTGCACGAGCAGGCCGTGGACGGACGCGTCCTCGTTGCACGCGCGGACGTGCGCGAGCAGCTCGTCCTGCGTCGTCTCCGCCGGCAGGCGCAGCACGCGCGACGCGATGCCGCACTCGATGCAGTCCTTCTCCTTGCCGTTCACATAGACGCGGCTGGCGGGGTCGTCGCCCACGAGGATGACCGTCAGACACGGCGTGACGCCCTGCGATCTCAGTTCCTCCACATCGCGCGCAACGCGCGATTTTACCTCGGCCGCGAGGGCCTTACCGCTGATGATCGTCGCCATCGTCTTCTTCCTCCTCATCTTTCTTCTCCATCTCGGAAGGTTCCGCCTCTTCGGCAGTCTGCGTCTCCGGCTCCGTCTCCTGAGCGGGCGCGGCGGGCTCGTCCGCCGTTTCAGCGGGCTGTGCCTCCGGCTCGGCGGCTTCCGTCTCCTCGGCGGGCTGCTCCTCCGGCTCGGCGGCTTCCGTCTCCGCCGGTCCAGCGCCCTCCTCCGGTTCGTCCTCTTCAGCCTTTTCGCCCGGCTCGTCCTTCGGCTCGTTCTGTTCGGCCACGAGCGCCTCGATGCGCTCTTTCAGTTCCTTCTCGGACGGGGCCTTCTCGGACGCGGGCCACGAGAGCACGGCCGGGCCGTCGAGGCGCTTGTCCACGACGATGTAGTTGACCATCATCGTCTTGCCCGCGGCGCGGCGGCGCAGCATCATCCACACGATGGCGCCCACAACGACGCACACGAGCGCGATCACCTGACTGACGCGGATGTTGCCGATGCTCTCCAGGCTGTCGGTGCGCAGGCCCTCGACGAAGAAGCGCTCCGCGCCGTACCAGACGAGATACATCAGGAAGATCTCGCCTTCAAATTTGCGGCGGCGGTGGTAGGCGAGCAGCAGCACGAAGCCCAGCGCGCACCACAGCGATTCGTATAAAAAGGTGGGGTGCACGGGCAGCGACGGGTCGACCGTGACGCCCTGCTCGGCGAGCTTCTGCTGGACGGCGGCGAGGTAGTTGTACGTGCCTTCGCTGTACATGCCCCACGGCAGCGTCGTGTTCGTGCCGAAGGCCTCCTGATTGAAAAAGTTGCCCCAGCGGCCGCACGCTTGGCCGATCAGAAAGCCCATCGCCGCGACGTCGAACATCGGCAGCACGGGGACCTTGCGCCATTTGCACAGCGCCCAGCCGGAGACGAACGCGCCGATGACCGCGCCGTAGATGGCGATGCCGCCGTCTCGGAGGTTGATCATCTCCCAGAGCGATTCGTATTCGAACGGCGCGAACGCGACGTAGAACGCCCGCGCGCAGATGACGGCGATGATCGTCGCGCAGAACACGACGTCGACCATGCGGTCGGAGTCGATGCCGAAGTCGCGCGCCTTCCAGAACGCGAACAGCAGTGCGAGCATCAGGCCCGCGGCGATGCAGATGCCATACCAGTAGATGGGCATGTCCCCGATGGAAAATGCCACGCGGTCAATGTCGAATTCCAGGCCGATGCCCGGAAAGGTCACATGAAACATTGTTTTCTCTCCCCCTTCCGCCTCAGATGGGGCGGATGATGACGGTGGTGCTGCGCTGCGGCAGCAGCATGGTGCGAAGCGCCTCGTTGACGTCCTCCGGGCGCAGCGCGGCGAGCGCCGCGGCCGCGTCCTCGGTGGTGACGCTGCGCAGGAACATCGCGGCCATCGATGAAGCCGACGACTCGACGCCCTCGAGGTCGCGCACAAGGTCGCCGTACATGGCGTTTTTGCACAGGCGGAACAGCTCGGGATCGACTCCCACGCGCCGCACGCGCTCGATCTCGTCGAGCAGCAGCCCGCGCAGGCGCTCGGGATCCGGCGTCTCGCCGCCGAACACCACGCACGTCGCGCCCGCGACGCTGAGGTACTCGCCGGAGAAGTCCGGGCCGATGAGGCCCTCGTCGTACAGGCGGCGGTACAGCTCCGTCGTGCCGCCGCAGATGAGATCCGGCAGCATGTCGCAGAGGAACTCCGCGCGCAGGTCGTTTTCGGCGATGGGCGTCTCGCGGAAGCCGAGGCCGAGCAGCGGCTTTGAGACGGCCATGCGCATCTCGCTGCTCGCGGCCGGCGGCTCGTCCGGCTCGTCGCAGACGATGCGCTCCACCGTCTTTCCGCTGTACGGGATGTGCGCGCGGGCGCACGCGTCGAGCACCGTCTGCATCGTGACATTGCCCGCGACGGCGAGCACCATGTTCTGCGGCCGATAAAACGCTTCCGTACAGGCGTACAGCATCTCCGGCGTGATCTGCGCGATGCTTTCGACGCTGCCCGCGATGTCGTCCCGGACGCCGTGGCGCTTGTAGAGATTGGCGTACACGCCGAACACGAGACGCCACTCGGGCGAATCCTCGTACATCTTGATCTCCTGGCCGATGATGCCCTGTTCTTTCGCGAGCGTCTCCGGCGTGAAGTACGGGCGGGAGACGAAGCCGAGCAGGATGTCGAGATTTTCGGGGATGTGCGACGTGGCGGTGAAGACGTAACTCGTGCGGTCGAAGCCCGTGTAGGCGTTCGCGTTCGCGCCCGTCTTCGCGTACAGCGTGAAGGCGTCGCCCTCCTCGTTCTCGAACATTTTGTGCTCGAGGAAGTGCGCCACGCCCGCGGGCAGGTCCCAACGCTCGCCGTCCAGTGTGAACGAGCGGTCGATGCTGCCGAATTTCGTCGAGTAGACAGCATGAACACCCTCGTAACCAGGCATCTCGCGCACGAGGACGGTGAGGCCGTTGTCCAGCACCGCGCGCTGCACGCGCGCGGCCTCAGCGATGCTCTTTTTCCACTTTTCAGACATCAGCGCAGCCCTCCTTCGTCAGCAGATACGTCACGTTCAGCGTCATGCGGCCGAGCACGCGGCGCACGTCGTCCGCTGTCACGCGCGTGATCTCGTGCATCAGATCGCGCGGCTCCTTCTCTGTTCCGCGGATGATCTCGGCGAAATACCACGCCTCCATGCTGCCGAGCGAGTCGCCGACGCTGCCGAGCGACGACAACAGCGCGCGCTTTGTCTCCTCGAGTTCCCTGTCGGAGATGGGGCCTTCGCGCAGCGAGTCCAACTCGTGGAGGATGGCCGTCTTCGCGCGCTCGGCGTTCGCGTGCTCGATGCCGCTGTCGATGCACAGATGCGGCGAGCCGAGGTTGAACGACGCGGCGCAGTAATAGCACAAGCTCTGCTTCTCGCGCACGTTCGTAAACAGGCGCGACGTGGCTGTGCCGCCCAGCAGCGCGCACGCGACGCGCACGGACGCGACGTCCTCCGGCTCGACGGGGCCGCCGTACGTGAACAACATGCAGAGCTTGCCCTGCACGGCGTCGACGCTCTGCGAAAAGCTCTGCGGCTTTGTGCGCGGGGCGGCGGCAACGGGCGCGAGGTGCGCGGGCGCGCGATCCACGCCGGCCAGCGCGGCCAGCACCTGCGCGCGGACGATGTCCTCGTTCGCGCCGAGGACGAACACCTCGATGCGCGACGTGCGGATCATCTCATGGAACGAGCGCGTCAGCTCCTGTTCGCCAACGGCGTCGAGCTCCTCGAGATAGCCCATCGGCTCGATGCCCTGCGGCATGTCGCCGAAGAACTTCCGCTTTGCCTGCCGGATGCAGTACGCGCGTTTTTCGTTGATCTCACCCTCGAGCATCTCGCGCAGCTGCTGCTTCTCGATGGCGACGCACTCGGGATCGAACCGGCCGTCCGGCAGATACGGCGTGAACGCCGTGCCGAGCGCGATCCTCGCGTACTCGGCGGTGAGAGATTCGTTTTCGAGCGCAAATTTATCCTTGATGCCGGTGACGCTGACGCTGAGCACACGGTTCGCGCCGAGCATCGACGTGTCGACGCGCAGCGACGCGCCGTACAGCTTCGACAGGCGGCGCGACAGCTCGGTCATGTCCGGGCAGTCCGCGTAGCCGCGCTCCATCACGATGGGCAAAAGCGCGTCGGCGGTCGCCGTCTCGCGGTGCGCGGGGCGCACGAAATACACGCTGACGCGGCAGGTGTTGAACTTGTCCGCCTCCACGCACGTCAGATGGACGCCGGGGGCGATGGAGGTTCGATGCATCATGAATCTTTCTCTCCTTGCTGCGATGATGACTGCCCGTCCGCGGCGGCGGACGAAGCGGCGGATGACGTGCCCTCGGAAGCGGCCTCCTGAGCCGTTTCCGCGACGCCGAGGTATTCCTCGAGGCACAGGCCGGCGGCCATGATCTTCTTTGCGTCCTCGACGCCGACGTAGCGGTAGTGCCACGGCTCGAAGCTGGTGCCGGTGATCTCTGTCTTTCCCTCGGGATAGCGCAGGATAAAGCCGTAATCGGCCGCGTTTTCCAAAAGCCACTTTGCCCACTCGGTGTCTGCGAGCGAAGCCACGAGATTGACGCGCGGCGCGGACGCCGAGACGATGTCGACCGCGAGGCCCGTCTGATGTTCCGACGTGCCGGGCAGGTTGCGCAGCTTCTTCGCGAGGGCGTATGCCTCTTCGGAGGAGTAGCCCATCGCCTCGTACTCCGCCTGAAGCTGGTAGAACAGCGTGCGCTGCGTCTCTTCGCTGCGGTAGGCAGAACGGACATACAGCCGGATGCCGTCTTCGGCTGCCGCGTCGAACAGATCGTTCAGCGGCTCGAGGATGCGCACATCCACATACTGGCCGTTGCCGGTATCGGCAAGCTCCGGCTCATAGCCCTCGGGCAGCGGGTGCTCGGTATTGGCCAGAAGCAGGCTCCACAGCTCCGGGTCAGCCGGCGAGAGCGGATCGTCCTCCGGCTCAGACGACGGCACAGGGACGGACGACGACGAGGCGGGCTTCCGCTCCGGGATGGCGCGCGGCGCGATGGACGCGGCGAACAGCGCCAGCAGCGCGCCCACGAGCACGAGCAGCGCGGCGGCACGGACGCCCAGCGCCAGCTTTTTCCTGTCGCGGCCGGCTTTTTCGGCGCGGCGCACGGCGGCGCGCAGTTCCTCGCGCGGCGGGGCGCTTGCCCGGTCGGACGGCGCGTCCGCAAACTCCGCAGACGGAAGGCGCTCGCCGGACGCGGGCTCCTCCGGCTGGCCGTCGCCGAACTGCGCGGCCTCGGCGGCCGTGAGCTCGTCCTCCAGCAAGACGGGGTTCTCGGGCGGCGCGGGCTCCTCCCGCCGCAGCCCGTCTTCGGGCGCGGGGGAGTCAGGCGGCGTCTCCGGTTCAGGGGTGGGGGCGTCCGGCAGTTCCTTGCCGGGGGCGGCGGCCTCTTGCTCGCGCGCGGCGGACGGCGCGGGTTCGATCACGTCCGGCGGGAGCAAGCTCTCTTCGGACGCAGACCGGTTTTCTTCACTCACTGTGATTCTCCTTTGACAGAAACTTCGCGCAGGGCGCGGATGACGGGTGATACAAAACAGGGTAAGCGTTTTTGGACGCTTACCCTGTTATTATATCTCTTTTCCCCTCTTGTGTCTATGAAGATTCCGTAAAATCGCGCTCACTTGATGAAGGCGTCGTGGACGGCGTTGACGGCGCGGTCGGCGTCCTCCTTGGCGATGATGACGGAGATGCGGATCTCGCTGGTGGAGATCATGCGGATGTTGATGTTTTCCTCGTACAGCGTCTCGAACAGCTTCGCGGCGACGCCGGAGTGGCTCTGGATGCCCGCGCCGACGACGCTGACCTTCGCGACGTCCTTATCGACCACGATCTGGCCGCCGCCGAGCGTCGGCATATACTCCTCAAGCGTGGCCTGCGCGGCGTCCGCGTCGGCGAGCGGGACGAGGAAGATGATGTCGCGGCAGTCGCCGCGGCCGGACGATTGCAGGATGATGTCGACGTTGATCTTCTTCTGCGCGAGCAGGCTGAACAGCTTGAACGACATGCCGGGCTTGTCAGGCACGCTGAAGACGGAGACGGTGGCGATGTCGGCGTCCTTCGCGACACCCTTGATGAGCATTCCTTCCATGGGGACGACCTCCTTGACTTTGGTTCCGGGCACGTTCGCGAGCGACGAGCGCACCTCGAGATTGACGGCGTATTTCTTCGCGAGCTCCACGCTGCGGTTGTTGAGCACCTGCGCGCCCTGACTGGCGAGCTCAAGCATCTCGTCGAACGAGATGACGTCCAGCTTGCGGGCGTGCGGCACAAGGCGCGGATCGGCGGTGTAGACGCCGTCGACGTCCGTGTAGATCTGGCACAGGTCCGCGCGCAGCGCGGCGGCGATGGCGACGGCGCTGGTGTCGGAGCCGCCGCGGCCGAGCGTCGTGATGTCCTCGTTGCGGTTGATGCCCTGGAAGCCCGCGACGATGACGACGCGGTTCTTCGACAGCTCGTTCTCGATGCGCTCGGTGTCAAGGTCGCGGATGCGAGCCTTGGTGTGCGTGGTGCTGGTGTGGAAGCCCGCCTGCCAGCCCGTCAGGCTGATGGCCGCGACGCCCATCGTGTCGAGCGCCATCGCCAGCAGCGCGATGGTGATCTGCTCGCCGGTGGACAGCAGCATATCCATCTCGCGCTTGTTGGGCGTGTGCGTGATCTCATTCGCCTTGTCGATGAGGTCGTCCGTGGTGTCGCCCTGCGCGGAGACGACCACGACGACGTCGTTGCCCTCGGCCCGCGCCGTCGCGACGATGCGCGCCACGTTGAACAGCCGGTCGCGGTTGGCGACGGAGGTGCCGCCGAATTTCTGTACGATCAGTGCCATATTCCCCGATTCCCCTTTTCCAGATGATGGTTCACAACACCTCGGCGCCGCGGTTGTCGGCGTCAAAGCAGTGCAGATGATACGAGTTGAGCGACGCGCCGGACAGCCACGCGCCCGCCTCCCGCAGGAAGGCGGCGCGGTCGCTGGTGCGCATGACGGCGAGGAGCGTCGGGCCCGCGCCCGAGATGAACACGCCGAGCGCGCCGCAGCTGCGCGCGAGCTCAAAGATCTGCTCGCCGTTTTCGATGAGCGGCAGGCGGTACGGCTGATGGAGCATATCCTTCGTCGCGACGGGCAGCATCTCGTACTGCTCGGTGCAAAATGCCGTCGCCAGAAGCGCCGCGCGGGACAGGTTGTACACCGCGTCGCGGTGGGGCACTTCCTTCGGGAGCGCGGCGCGCGCCGTCTCGGTGAGAAGCTCGAAGTCCGGGATGAACGCCGCGAACGTCACGCGCGGGGCGATGTCCTTGCGCAGCGAGTAGACGTGGCCGCCGTCGTACGCCGACACGACGAAGCCGCCGAGGATGGCGGGCGCGACGTTGTCGGGGTGGCCCTCGATGGACGTGGCGAAGTTGACGGCGTCCTCCTTCGAGAACGGGTTGCCCAACAGCGCGTTCGCGCCGAGGATGCCCGCCACGATACACGCGGACGACGAGCCGAGGCCGCGCGCCATCGGGATGGGGCTCTCCTGGATGATCTTCATGCCGTAAAACGGCTTGCCGCACGCCTCGTAGACACGCTTGGCGGACTGATAGATGAGGTTGGACTCATCCGTCGGCGTGTTCGTGCCGTCCGCGGACGAGATGACCGGGCCTTCGGCCTCCTCCATCCGGGCGGTG
>CALXIU010000248.1 GCA_944388415.1 uncultured Ruthenibacterium sp.
ACTCGACATACAGCGCGCTGCCCGTGAGCGCAAGGCCGGACGCGCCGTCCGACTCGTCCGGCAGACAGGCAGTGCGCAGCGCGTTGTACAGCTCATATGAAAAGCGCGTGCGGAGATGGTCTGCAAAATCCGCATAGGTATCGTAGTGAAGATCGCGGTAATACGTCTTTCCCGCAAGCTCGTACATGCGGTTGTTGTTCAGCTCGAACCCCGTTTCGACGGTGAACGCGCGCCAGAGCGTCATCGCGTCGACGTATGCCTCCTGCTGCTCGGCCAAAAGGAAATCCGGCACGGGGACTGTAAACTCCGCAAGGACCGATCCGCCCTGCCCGAAAAACGAGCCTGCATACTTTCCCGTGGGCGTGTAGTCCTCCTGATCGTAAAGCGCCACCGCGACGGCGGACGGCTCATTGGATGCGGGACGCGCGGGCGTGCGCGAGCACGCGCACAGCATCAGTGCCGTCAGCGCAAACACAAGCACTTTCTTCATTCCATCAGCCTCCCATTCGAGAAATCTCCTTCTTTATCATAGACGAAGAATGTATCCGAAATATTTCGAATCGTGGCCGGCGCGTGTCAAAAAATCAAAAAAGAGGCCCGCCGGCAGCGGGCCTCCTGAGAGTGTCATTGCGTCGATTGAGCGCGGGCGACCACGACGATGCGCCCGTCGTCGGTGACGTTGTCGCACGTGGACAGCGTGAGTAACTGCGTGCCCCACTCGGCGTTGATGTGCGTGTCATAGACGGACGCAGCGCGCACATTGCCGACGTACGTCTCGAACTGCTCGGCCGTGGCCGGGATGGCGTAATAGGCCGCGAGCGTGTCCGATGTGACCTGAAAATGCAGCACGGCCATGACGTCGTACAGCGTCTCGCCCTTTGCCGTTGTGAGGGAAATGGTGGGGTGCGCCGCGAAATACGCCGCGTCCAGATACCCCTCGAGCGCATGGAACATGCTGCCGCTCTTCATATTGTGGCCGTAGATGATGAGGTTCGCGCTGTCGGCCGAACACTGGGCCTCCAAAAACGGTACACCGGAGTCGGCGTACGCGCCGTAGAAGCTCTTGCGGAGATATTTTTCCGGATCGTCCGGCGTGTGCATGACGGGATAGTCCAAACGCGTGTTGCGGATGGACACCCAGCCAAACGTGTCGGGGTTCAGCTCGAACAGCTGGTCGAGCGAGAGTTCCTCTTCAGCATCGTCTGAATCGGCCGCATCTCCGGACGCACCGGACTGGGAAACAAGCGGCTTGTGCACCAGGTCCGCAAGGTCGTCAAATTCGCTCTGCTCACGGCTCGCCGTGAGGAAGTAATTGGCCAGCATGGCCGCGCTGATGATGAAGACGCATCCGAACGCGGCGATGGCAAGGATCTCATACCACCTCAGCCGTGCACGGCGGCGTCTTCTTCTTTTGCCAGCCATCGATCAGTGCCCCCGTCCCGCGCCGCCGCCGCGTGAACCGCCGCCGCCGCCGAAGTGGCCGCCACCTCCGCGCGGGCCACCGAAACCGCCACCGCGGGGGCCTCCGAAACCGCCTCCACGCGGACCGCCGAAACCGCCGCGCGGACCACCGAAGCCGGGTCCCGGGCCGGGGCCGCGCGGCGGGCGCGGGCCGCGGTGATGCCACGACGAGAACCAGATGGGCGGGGGCGGGGGCGCGCCGTAGCGCGGGCCGCGCCCGTAAAAACGCGGGCGGCTGAGGGCCGCGATGACAAGGATCGCGATGACCGCAAGTACAATAAACACAAACATAAATTCAACCACCCTCCCGGTGGATTGCTGGGTCTGGGGCTCGCGCTGTGTGGGCGGCGACGCGAGCGGCGTGGAGATGTCCTCCACCGCGCTGTACAGCGCGGCGAACGTCTTTTGCACGCCGGCGTCATAGTCGCCCGCGGCGAAATCCGGCTCCAGCGATTCGTTCAAAATGCGGCTGAGCGTCGAGGTCGGCAGCGAATACTCGATGCCGCTGCCCTGCAAACATTGATAGTCCTCGTCCGCGATGTCGAGCACGAGCAGCACGCCGTTGTTTTCCTCAGCGGAACCGACGCCCCACTCGTTGAACAGCTGATAGGTAAAATCCTCGAGGGAATAGCCCTCGGTGTCGTTCGTCGTGACGACGACGATCTGCGCGCCGTACGTCGCGTACAGCGTCTCGTTCTGTGAGACAATGGTGCGCTCTGTCGACTCTGACAGCACGTTCGCGCCGTCGTAGACGTAGAAATCGTCCGTCGGCTGCAGATCGAGCGCGAACGCCGGTGCCGCCAGCACAAGCGTGAGGCACACGGCCAGCACGAGCGTCAGCGCGCCGCGCATTCGTTTTTTCATAATCTGTCTCCTTTATTCGATGACGTCCACGGAGATGCCCGCCACGGAGGCGATCAGCGACGCCGGGAAGCCCGAGAGCTTCGAGGCGGCCGCGCGCGCCTGCTCGTTGTATTCGGGCAGGGACGTCTGGCGGATGATGGTGGCGCGGCTGTTGTACTCGGAATACTGCGTTTGCAGCGCGCCGCCCTTTTCGTCGCCAAGCACGGCGCGCGCCTCCTCGTAGAGCAGCGCGACGTCGGACGAGAGCGATGCGGCGGCGTCATACTGGCCGCTGAGCGTGTCCGCTTCGTCGTACGCGGCGAGGCCTTCCTTCACGCTTTGGAGCGTCATCGCGTCCGGCACGGCCTGTTCGGCCGCCGTGACGATGGCGCGCGCGGCGTTCATCTGCATGGCGAGGTCGTCGCGCAGCACGCCCGCAGTGGCGTCGCACGACGAGGCCGCGGCCGAGAGCTTCCACGCGCCGAAGCCAAACACGGACGCCAGCACGACGGCGCACAGCACGATCCACGCGACGGCGCGGTTTTCGGTAAAGCGTTTTTGCACGGGAACTTGCCTCCTGTCTGATCAATGGGTCAGCGCGCGATCTCCAGCAGCTTGGCCTTCAGCTCGCCTTCGATGCGGCCCAGCTCCGTCTCGGCGGCGGCGCGCTTCTCGCGGCCGTCCTTCTGGATCTTGACCACCTCGTCGAGCGTCTCGATCAGGCTGCGGTTTGTCTGCTGCAGCGTCTCGATGTCGACGATGCCGCGCTCGGATTCCTTCGCGGCGGCGATGGTGCCCTGCTTGAGCGCCGCGGCGTTCTTGCGCAGCAGCTCGTTCGTCATGTCGCTGACGGCGCGCTGCGCCTCGATGGCCTGCTGCGAGTGCGCGAGGCCGAGCGCCAGCACCATCTGGCTCTTCCACAGCGGGATCGTGTTGACGATGGACGTCTGGATCTTCTCGGCCATCATCGTGTCGTTGGACTGGATGAGGCGGATCTGCGGGGACATCTGCACGGAAATGTTGCGCGTGAGTTCGAGGTCGAACAGCTTCTTCTCGAAGCGGGTGCACATGTCGTCGAGGTCCTTCGCGGCCTGCGCATCCTCGGGCAGGCCGGACGACTGCGCCTTGGCGACGAGCTTCGGCAGCTCGTTGGCGCGCACGTCGGCGAGCTTTTTCTTGCCCGCGAGGATGTACATCGTCAGTTCCTTGAAATACACGAGGTTCATCTCGTACATCTTGTCGAGCATCGCGATGTCCTTCAGAAGCTGCACCTGATGATCCTGCAGCATGGCCTCGATCTTGTCGACGTTCGTCTCTGCCTTCGCGTACTTCGCCTTGAATGAATCCAGCTGGTTGGCCGTCTTCTTGAAGAAGCCGAAGATGCCTTTGGACTGCTCCTCCTCGGCGTCGAAATCCTTCAGCGTGCCGACGAGGTTCGTCAGCATGTCGCCGATCTCGCCGAGGTCCTTCGTGCGGATGTTCTCAAGGGCCGCGCCGGAGAAATCGGCCACCTTCTTCTGGCTGGCCGCGCCGTATTGCAGGATCTGCGTGGAGTTCGTCAGATCGATCTGCCCGGCGAAGTCGTTGACGACCTTCTGTTCCTCGGGCGTGAGGTTCGCCTCGCTGAGGATCTCGGGTTCGACCTCGGGCTTCGCGGGTTCGGCGGCCTCGGCGTCCAGCGTCAGCGTCGGGACGGCGGGCGCGGTGTCGAGCGTCAGTTGCGGCGTGATGTTTTCCATAATTCTACCCCTTTCGGTTTGACGTCCTGTGTTCAGAGCTGCAAATGCGGCTTTGTTTCCGATGTGTCGATGCCGGGCGCGTCGATGCCCTCGCCGCGGGCGATGGCGCCGAGCACCGCGAGGTCGGACGAGACGTCGAGCGCCTCGTCGGCGAACAGCGCGTCGAGCTGCGCCTCGAACGCGGCGGCGATGATGCCGGCGTTCTTGTGCACGTCCTCGCGCAGCGACGCGGCCACATGGCCCGCCGCGCCGGACTCGTCCAGCTCGGCGTACGTCGTCAGCACTTTGACGGCCGTGGGCAGATAGTACGCGGCGAAGCGGCGCACGTCGCGCGCCTTCGCGGGCTTTTCCTCGATCTGGCCCATGATCGCGCGGCCCGCCCTGACCATGCGGTGGATGGATTCGGAGAGCTTCTCGTCCGCGATGCGCCCGTCGAGCGCCGCGAGCGCCTTGAGGCCCCCGTTCATGTTTTTCAGAAGCTCGTCCGCGTCCTCGACGCCCGTCCTGTACGCGCGCTCCGGCGCGGGGACCTTCACGACGCGCGGCGGGATCTTTCTGTCGGCGACGATGTACGCCGCCGCCGCGAGCGCGGCCGCGAGGGCAATGGCCCACAGCCGGTATACCGGCAAAACGGCCGCGCAGAGGAGGAACACGCCCGCCGCGATGTAGACCGGCAGCGCCGAGCGGATCTTTTTTTCCACAAACGCCTCGTCCATGGGCGCTTCACCGTCCTTTCCTTCTTGATGACAGCCTGACTGCATGGCTTTATTATACCGGAAAACGCCGTTCGCCCGCAAGC
>CALXIU010000249.1 GCA_944388415.1 uncultured Ruthenibacterium sp.
CATGCCGGTGCGGATGACGCGGATGGAATTGCGCGAGCCGCGCATCGGGTAGTCCGGAATGAGTTCGAGCGGTTCGACGCGCTTTTGCAGCGCCACCCACTCGTCGAGGTCGAGGAAGCCGGGGTCCTCGCACGCGTCGAGGCCCGCCTCCCGCAGCGCGTCCATCTGCTCGGCGATCCAGTCGAGCGGCGCGTCGCTGTTGTCGGGGCGGTAGCCGCTGTTGACGTCGCCGATCAGGAACGTCTCGTCCGCGGGGCAGGTCTTGCGCACCGTGCGGATGACGTCGCAGTCCAGCTTTGTGTCGCCGAACAGCTTCACCTTGATGAACGCGGACTTGCCCGCCGCTTTGGCCCAGCGGGTGCTCTCGTCCACCTCGGCCATGTTGTCGCTGAGGATGACATGGACGCCGCAGACGGGTCTCGGCTCGCCGAGACCGAGCAGCCGGACGGCGGGCACGCCCTCGAGCTTGCCGCACAGGTCGATGAGCGCCATCTCGAGCATCTCGACGAGCTGCTCGGGCCAGACGCCCTGATGGCTGCGGTTCGCGAGCACGGCCGCGCCCGCGTCCAGCCCGAGGAGGCTCGACGCGTTTTCACGCCACGCGTCGAGCGAGACCTCCGGCTGGTTCACGGTGATGATGCACTCGGCGAAGCCGGTCGCGCCCGCGCCGGACACAGCCGCGATGACGTGCTGGCGGCTGGTCCATGTGGCGCAGCTGAAACGCTTGAGCGCATAGATGTTTTTCAGATAGAGCCGGATGGAATCCACCCGGCCCGGGACTGCTGACAATCTGTCCAGGATCTCCGCGCGGCGGTCGTCATAGACTTTCATTGTCGGATTCAAAAGAGATCATCCTTTCACGCCGCCGGTCAGGCCGCCGACGATGTATTTGCTGAGCGCAACATACAGAATGAACGTGGGCAGGAAGACGATGATGACGGAGGCGAACAGGCCGCTCCAGTCGCCGCTGTACTGCATGCTGTTGATCATCGAGAACAGGCCGAGCGCCACAGGACGCAGGCTGTCGGAGTTGACGAACATCAGCGAGAGGAAATATTCATTCCAGATGTTGACGAAGTTGAAGATCGTCACCGTGATCAGACCGCCCTGCGCCATCGGAAAGACGATCTTCCAGAACGTCTTGATCGGATGGCAGCCGTCGATGGCGGCCGCTTCCTCATAGGAGCGGGAAATGTTTTCGAAGTACGCCATCAGGAAGATGGTGGTGTAAGGGATCTTCGTCGCAACGAACAGCACGATCAGGACGATGCGGTTCGGGATCGGGTCGCGCAGCAGGCCGGCGCGGGCCACGATCATGTACAGAGGGATGATGACCATGATGACGGGCACGCCGGTCGTCGCGGCAAGCGCCGTCTTGATGAGCTTCGAGCCCGGGAACTGGAAGCGCTGCAGCACATAGGAGTACGGCGCGCAGACCAGGATCAGCAGCGCGCAGGAGATCACTGAATAGATCAGCGAGTTCATGAAGAACACGGACACGTTGCCGGCCGTCCACGCGCGGGCGTAGTTCTCAATATGCACTCCGGTGGTGAAGCCGAACACGTTGCCGGTGAAGATGTCGGACGTCGTGGAGAGGCTGGCGGCGATGACCCACAGCAGGATCACCGCGGTAAAGCCCACCCACATCACAAGGATCAGATAGCTGGGGACGAGCGAAAGCTCTTTGCGCAGGCTGTAGGAGCCCATGGCATGCGATTGCTTTTTGTTACTTTTCACGATGGCCCCTCCTTAGAATTCGAGATCGTCGTTCTTGATCAGGTTGTTCACAACAGTGAACACGATCACAATGAACAGGCACAGCATGACGCCGATGGCCGCCGCGCTGCCCGCGTCGCGCACGACGTCGCCCGTGTTTTCAGCGCCGAACAGCTTGTCGTACATATAGATCATCGGGACTACGGTGCTCGTGTCCGCCGAGATCGGAGAGAAGAGCTTCGACCAGATGAAGAAGCCGGACACGCTGATGGACCACATGATGATGTTCGTGCGGAAAATGCCGCGCAGCAGCGGGAGCGTGATGCGGAAGAACTGGCTGAGCTTTCCGGCGCCGTCGATGCTGGCCGCCTCGTAGAAGTCGGGGCTGATGCGCTCGATGCCGCTGACCCAGATCAGCATGAAGTGGCCGATCATGCCGAAGCAGTACGAGAGAAGCAGCGCCCAGAACTTGTGGTCCGCGTCGAGCCACTGGATGTTCGCGATGAAATCGAGATGGATCGCGCGGAAGAAGGTGGTGAGAAAACCGTAGGACGAATTGAATACGTATTGGATCCACATGGTGGCCATGGCCACGGCGCTGATGACGTTGGGCAGGTAAATCGCCGCCTGGAAGAAGCCCTTGCCGTGCACGCCGCTTTTCAGCAGCACCGCGAGCAGAAGCGATACGCCCAGCGTGATGAATCCGCCGATGACAAAGATCTTAAACAGGTTGACCCAGGATGTGACGTACAGCGGCGTCTGCATCAGGCTGACATAGTTCCCGATCCCGTTGAATTTCCATTTGCCGATGGGGTCCGTAATCTCCTGAATGGAGAAAAAACTCATGACCAGAGTGCGGATGATCGGATAAATGAATGTGGCCAGGAAAAAGATTGTCGCCGGTCCTGCAAACGCAATGATCATGCTTCGATTTCGTTTCATATTGCAGATCCCTTCCTTCAAAAAGGGCGGACAGCCTTTTCAGAGCTGTCCGCCATACCGTTGTTCCGTCTTAACCCTTGGACGCAGCCAGCATATTCGTAACGAACTCATCCGCCGTGCAGGTGCCTGCATACAGCTTCATCAGATTTTCTTTCAGCGCCGGGGTGATGTCGGGATTGTTCTCGAGACCGCCGGAAGTGGCGAAGATATACGTGCAGTTGTCCATATAGGGCTTGGCGTCCATCAGCTGCTCGGGCCAGGACGTGTTGTTGACGTCGGCGGGCAGAGCAAGGCTCTCCTCAGACAGCTTCGCATCCCATTCGCCGCGGGTCAGCATCGTGATCAGAGCGAACGCGGCTTCCGGATTCTGGCACTTGCTGGTGAGCGCGAAGCTCTGGTTGCCGATAACCATCGCCTCGAGGCCGTTGATGCCGTCAGGCAGCTCGGGATAGCCGAAGAAGCCCCACTGGAAGTCCGGGCCGGTGATGCCCTTCGTCTCGTTCACGACATAGGTGCCGACGCAGTACATCGCGG
>CALXIU010000250.1 GCA_944388415.1 uncultured Ruthenibacterium sp.
GTACCTCATCGCGCGGTACGGCGACCCGTTTTGAAATAGGGAAAGGAAGGTTTGAACAATGGCAAGACAGAAAAAGGAGACGCGCGCCTCGGCGCAGCGCCGCAAGCACTGGCAGGACCGGCTGGCGGCGGCGCGCGCGGCGTATGCGTCCGAGCTGGAGGCGATGGAGCAGAACGACGCGCTCTACGCCGGCGCGCGCGAGTGCGCAACGCCCGGCGGCGGCACGGCGGCGCGCAAGTCGTCGAACGTGCGCAACATCGTGTACGAGCTGGTGGAGAGCCAGGTGGATCCGACGGTGCCGATGCCGCGCGTCGAGGCCGTGCACGAGGGCGACGAGGCGCTGGCGAAGGCGGTGGAGGCGCTGCTGCGCCACAAGGCGCAGCTGCTGCACTTCTCGGAGATGAACGACGTGCAGGAGCGCACGACGCCGGTGCTGGGCGCGTCGTTCTGGCAGGTGGACTGGGACGCGCGCGCGGGCTTCCACTGCACGCTGGGCGACGTGTCCGTCACCGACCGCCATCCGCGCCAGATCATCCCGCAGCCGGGCGTCAGCGAGCTGGAGAAGATGGACTACGTGTTCGTGCTCGTCAGCAAGTCGAAGCGCGAGCTGGCACGGCGCTACGGCGTCGACTCCGACGCGCTCGACGGCGAGGAGCCGGGCGCGCGCGGCCCGGAGGCGAAGCCCACCGACGAGCTGGTGACGCAGATCATCGCGTACTACCGCAACCGGCGCGGCGGCGTCGGCATGTTCAGCTGGGCCGGCGAGGCGACGCTCGCGGACGAGCCGGAGTGTCAGGCCCGCCTCGAGGAGGTGTGCGCCCGGTGCGGCGCGCCCGTACGGGGCGGCGTGTGCACCGTCTGCGGCTCGGACAAAACAGTTCTGCGCGCGCGGGGCTGCCAGACGCTCTCGCACGACGTCGCGCTCTACGGCGGCGGCACGGCGAGGCGCGGCGAGCGCGTGCCGGACTACGACCCCGGCCGCTTCCCGCTCGTCGTGCGGCGCAACGTCAGCCGGTTCGGCTCGCTGCTCGGCACGTCGGACGCCGCCGTCGTGCGCGACCAGCAGGAGGCCATCAAGAAGCTGGGCACGAAGATCGACGAGAAGGTGCTCAAGGGCGGCAGCTTCGTCACGCTGCCCGACGGTGTGCGCGTCGAGACGACCGACCGCGAGCTGAAGATCCTGCGCGTGAAAAATCCCGCCGACAAGGCGCTCATCGACGTGCTGAACGTCCAGCCGGACGTCTCGAAGGACCGCGCGGTGCTGGAGGAGAACTACCAGTGGGCGAAGTCGACGCTCGGCATCACGGACGCGTTTCAGGGCAAGTACGACTCGTCGGCCATCTCCGGCACGGCGAAGGAGTTCTCGGCCAATCAGGCCGCGGGCCGTTTGCAGTCAAAGCGCGAGCAGAAAAACGCCGCCTACGCGCGACTGTACGAGATGATGTTCCGCTTTTTGCTGGCGTACGCCGACCAGCCCGTGCCGTACGCCGAGCGCGCGGCCGACGGCTCGCAGCGCTTTTCACCCTTCGACCGCTGGCAGTTTCTGCGCCGCGACGACGCGGGCGAGCTGTACTGGGACGACGAGTTCATCTTCTCGGTAGACCCCAGCGCCACGCTGTCGTCGAACCGCAGCGTGCTGTGGGAGCAGATGGATCAGAAATACCAGTCCGGCGCGTTCGGCCCCGCGCAGGACGTGTCGAGCCGCCTTCTGTACTGGACGCTCCTCGAGCGGCTGGACTACCCGCACGCGGGCGAGGTGAAGGCGGAGCTGGAAAAACAGGCGGCGTCCGCCGCCGCGCAGCAGGGAGGTGAGACGATTGCTCTGCCCGAACTGTGACGTGGAAATGACCATCCGCACCGGCGTGCGCGTGACAGGCGACAAGGACCCCGACACGGCGACGCGCGTGTATCTGGTCCAGCGCTTTTTCTGCCGCAACCCGGCGTGCCCGGCGTTTGGCCGCGAACAGGCCAGCGTGCTGCACGAGATGCAGACTGAGACGGACACGCCCGGGACGGAAGAACCCGCGCAGAGCGCGCACGAGACGGACAAGCTCGCCGCGACGTGACCGGCTGACAGAAAAAGCCCCGGTTTTCCTCTCGGAAAACCGGGGCTTGCTGTGCGCGGGAACGGGCGGTCAGGCCGCCCACTCGTTGTCGTATTCGTCGAAGGCGTAGTCGTCCAGAACGTAGTCGTCCAGACCCGCCACCGGCGTCACGGTGAAAATGTCCTCGTCCTCAAAAATGCCTTTCGGGGCCAAAAGATCCATCCGAACCATCCTGTCAAGCACTCCTTTGCTGTTTGTTGTGCTTTCAGTATACCGGAACAGGTGTCCGAATGTCGGGACTTATTTATACTCGTTCGCGATCTCGAGGCACATGGCCTTGAAATCGTCCGCCAGGCTCTTGGGCGCGGCGATCTTCACCTGCGTGCCGAAGCCCGCGAGCCAGCCCATGAACTGCGGACTGGGCACGACGTCGACGCAGACCTTGAAGCGCTCCTTGTCGACGCGCAGGAACGTCACGTCGTCGCCGAAGCGGTCAAGCACCACGCCCGCGAGGCTGTTGGCAAAGATCAGCTCGGCGCGCACGGGCTCGCCGCCGAACATGCCGAACGTCTTCTGGACGTAGTCGGCCACGTCGAAGTTTTCGAACAGCTCCTTGCCGCTGCGGCGCGTGCGGCCCGTCGTGATGCCGGTCATCTTGTCCACGCGGTAGTGGCGGATGTCCTGCGCCTCGTCGTCGAAGCCGACGAGATAATAATTTTCGTCCTGCCAGATCAGCGCGTACGGCGACACGCGGTAGCGCCTTCCGCCGCGGCGCAGCTGCTGCTTTTTCTCCGGCGTCCAGTGGAAATACTGGAAGCGGATCTGCTTGTCGTGGTTGATGGCGTCATGCAGCGCGTCGATGTTGTAATAAACGCTCTCGTTCATGCTCTTGACGCGCCCGGCGACGTACACCTGACGCTGCAGGTCCTGCGCCTCATAGCGCGAGCACAGGCTCTCCAGCTTTTTGATGAGCGCGCGGCTCTTGTTCACCGACAAAAAGCGCGAAGACTGGACGGCGTCCACCAGCAGCTTGAGCTCAGGCAGCTCAAACGTGCGGTGCCCCACCGCATAGCCGGCTTTGGAGCGCAGAATATCCATGCCGTATGTCTCCAGCGCGTCCAGATCGCTGTAAATGCTTTTCCGCTCGGCAGATACGCCGAGCGCGGCGAGCTTGTCGATGATCGCGGGCATCGACAGCACGTGCTCAGGATCCGTATCCGTGCGAAGCATATCGGCAAGGTACAGAAGCTTCAGTTTTTGATTTTCTTTTCTCGGCATATTTACACCGCCAATTCGATGGTTTTTTTACGTGCTTCAAATAAATGATAACACAAAACGATCGGCTTGGAAAGTGTTCTCAGGCAATTTTTTACGATTGGGCGAAAAATTTCACGAAAACAGGCGCATTGCGCTTCACAGAAAATTCCTGAAAACGGCGAGATCGTCCAGCAGCGTTTGCGTGCGCAGCCGCGCGCCCTCGCTGGTCAGATGATTGTTGCTGTCGTAGAAAAGTTCGCCGGGAAGCATACAGTCCGCAAGCGTCCCGATGTACGGGGCGTCGACCGAGCCGCGGATGCGCGCCTCCAGCTCCGCAAGGTCCTCTTTGGTCCCGCGGAAGGCCAGTTCGTCGAACGGCACCCATGTCATCAGAACAGTCGCGCCTGCTTTTTCCGCACGGCGGCAAAACGCGTTGATCGCGCGGACGACGTTCTCCGACAGGCTGCTCTCGTCGATCGTCAGCAGATTGTTGCGGTCGTAGCCCGATTCCAGCAGCGTCGAGCGCTCCCGAACGACGTCGCCCCACGGCCCGAATCCGAAGCCCGCGAACTCCTCCTCGGGCGTCTCGCCGGGGGCGCCGGCGCTGCGGTACAGGCCGAGCTTGTCGCGGCTGTAGCCGTAGAACGTCTGGATCATCCCGGGCCAGTAGCTCAGCGGCAGCTTGCGCAGAAGCTCCGGAGAGTTTTCCACGGCCATCCACGTCGTGGAATAGCTGACCGCGTTTTGCAGCATCGCAAACTCAGGCGCGAGGATGACGAGATCGCCCTCATGCAGCTCGCCGTCGAGCAGCGCGAGATAGTACTCCATGCCGAGATATGCGGTCGCGCCCATCGCGATGCAGGGCGTTCCCGTGGCTTCGGCGACCGTCTCGCACTCGATGGAATACGGCACGCTCGAGCCGCCCACGACGAGAATGCGCGCCCCTTCCGTCGCGCGCAGGATGTTCAGCCGGACGCTCATCGAACCCATCAGGCTGCCGCGGTACATTGCGGGAAACGACTGCACATACGCGTAATATCCCAGAGGGATCGCGGCCAGCGCGAGAAAAAAACATACAAGGCGAAGAAAGAAACGTTTCATGGCACCCTCTCAGAATTGGAAATATATAAACTCCACGGCCATGCCTTCCGGACGGGTGAGCGCCGTCAGAACAACGGCCAGGCACACGGCGTAGCGCAGCGTCCAGCGAACCGGCGCGCGGCTGCGCTGCAGCAGCGCGATCGGGTCGCCGCAAAACGCCTCGGCCGCGTCATACGCGATCAGCAGGCCCAGCGAAGCGAGCATCGTCCACAGCGCCGTGCCGGACAGCCCCGAGGACGAGAGGGCGGCCCGCACGCCGCCGGCGGCGGCGGCCAGCGCGTCCGGCAGGGGCGAGATGAACCACCCCGCATCGGACAGCGTCCGCGGGCGGAAGAAG
>CALXIU010000251.1 GCA_944388415.1 uncultured Ruthenibacterium sp.
CTTTGCTTGTTTGTGCAGTTGCCAGACCGCACTCCTATTATAGCAAAGGGAGTTTTTATTCCTTCATGATCGACATAAGTCTTCTTTGGAACCACTCGCCTAGCGAGTGGTTTTCGATGCACAAAAAGGGCCGGAGGCGAGGCTCCGGCCCTTCGGGGTGGATTTACTTGCGGATGTTCGGGCGCACAAGGCGCTTCGAGAGCGCGAGCCCGGTCGCGCTGAACACAATGGCCGTCATCGAGATCACGGTGCCCGTGATGCCGAGGATGAGGCCGACCAGACGAAATGCTCCGCCTCTTGTCATGGGAAACAGCTCCTTCTTTTCGCCGGGCGGCGGCCGCCCGCTTGATTTTACTCAATTATTATACAACATTTGCGCGCGCGGCGCAATGTCAGCGGCAGAACTTCTGGATATAGTTCTCGAGGCACTGGGCGATGATCTTCTTGGCCACCTCGACGCCCTGCTCCTCGTCGACGACCGTGTCCTTGCCCTCGAGCGACTTGTAAACGGTGAAGAAGTGGCGCATCTCGCTGAAGATGTGCGAAGGCAGCTCGCTGATGTCCTTGTACGTATTGTAGACGGGGTCGCTGAACGGGATGGCGATGATCTTCTCGTCCATCTTGCCCTGATCGCGCATCGTGATGACGCCGATGGGATAGCAGCGCACGAGGCTGAGCGGCGCGAGGCACTCGCTGGAGAGCACCAGCACGTCGAGCGGGTCGCCGTCGTCGGCATATGTGCGGGGGATGAGGCCGTAGTTGGCCGGATAGTGCGTGGAGGTGTAAAGGATGCGGTCGAGGATGATGTGACCGGTCTCCTTGTCAAGCTCGTACTTTTTCTTCGAGCCCTTCTCGGTCTCGAAGACGGCGATGAAGTCGTCCGGTGTGATGCGCGAGGTGCTGATGTCGTGCCAGATGTTCGTCATTACAAATCCCTCTTTCGTGATGAGTTGGGGTCTCGGCGAGGCTGCCCGGGAAGCGGGCGGTATCGCCTCTGTTTATTTTACACCATCGGGAGGCGTTTGTCCACAAACCGGCCGTTTTCCCACACGGCGACGGACGAAAAACCCGCTTCGCGCAAAAGCTCGAGCGCCTCGCCGAAGCCGAAGCGCAGCGCGGCCGTCTCATGCGCGTCGGCGCTGACGGTCACGCGCGCGCCGAGGCGCGCGAGCTCCTCCAAAAGAAAGCGCGCGGGATACGGCGCGGCGCGGTAGCCTCGGAACATGCCGCCGGTGTTCACCTCGAACACGCAGCCCGCCGAGGCGCAGCGGCGCAGCGCGGCGAGCGCGGCCTCGCGGTAGCGGGGGGACGTCTCGTCGAACACGTCGTTCGCGGCGTTGTTCTTGACGATCAGGTCGAAGTGGCCGAGGATGTCGGGGCGGTACGTCCCGGCGTTCTCCGCCGTCAGCTCGAAAAAGCGCTCGGCCATCGCGAGGCCGTCGCCGCCGAAGCACTCGTCGCGGCAGACGAGAAGATCCTCCTTCGGGCCGTCGATGACGTAGAACCGCCCCGTCGCCTCGTCGCGCAGCTCGTGGAGGGAGCCGACGACGTAGTCGAGCCGCGCGCGGTCCTCAACGGGGAAATAGAAGTCGTGCTCAAGGCCCGCCCAGACGCGGATGCGCCCGGCGTACTCTTTTTGCAGCGCGCGCAGCTCGCGCACGTAGGCTTCCTCGTCGCGCACGCCGAAATCGTCCTGCGGCACGTACGTGTGGCCGGAGACGCCGAAGTCGGTGAAGCCCGCCGCGATGGCGGCCTCGATCATCTCGCGCGGGGTGTTCTTGCCGTCGCACCACGTCGAGTGGTTGTGCAGGCTGCCGGTGAGGATCATTGCATCGTCTCCTGCTTGACCTTGTGGTCGATGACGTGGCGGCCGGCGAGCTCGCGGCGGATGTCGTCGAGTGTGATGCCGCTTTCGACCATCAGCACGAGCACGTGATAGCACAGGTCGGAGATCTCGTAGATGGTTTCCTCGCGGCTGTCCTTCATCGCGCCGATGATGACCTCGGTGCACTCCTCGCCGACCTTTTTCAAAATCTTCTCGCGCCCCTTTTCAAAGAGGTACGTCGTGTAGCTGCCCGCGGGGCGCTCCTTGTTGCGGCCCTCGAGCAGCGCGTACAGCGCGTCGAGCGAGAACTGCTGCACCGTCTCGTCGGAAAAGAGCAGATTTGTGAAGCATGAGTCCGTGCCGAGGTGGCACGCGGGGCCGTCCTTGATGACCTCGACAACGAGCGCGTCGGCGTCGCAGTCGGCCGTGACCGAGACGACGTGCTGCACGTTGCCGCTCGTCTCGACCTTGCGCCACAGCTCGCCGCGCGAGCGCGACCAGAAGCACGTGCGCTTTTCGCGCAGCGTGATCTCGAGGCTCTCGCGGTTCATGTACGCGACGGTGAGCACCTTTTTCGTGTAAAAATCCTGCACGACGGCCAGGATGAGGCCGTTCGCGTCAAATCTGAGCGATGTGATGTCCATGTCTGTCTCCTTTTATTCGATGCGCATGGCAACGCCCTGCGCCGCGAGATAGCGTTTGAGCTCGGCGATATTCACCTCGCCGAAGTGGAAGATGCTGGCCGCGAGGCCCGCGTCGACGCCGTCGAGCGCAAAGAGGTCGCGGAAGTGCTCCATATTTCCCGCGCCGCCCGACGCGATGATGGGGATGGAGACGCGCTTTGCGAGCGCCGCGAGCATCTCGAGGTCGAAGCCGCCCTTGACGCCGTCGGCGTCGATGCTGTTGAGCACGATCTCGCCCGCGCCGGCGGCCTCGCCGCGCGCGGCCCACTCGAGCGCGTCGATGCCGGTGTCCACGCGCCCGCCCTTCGCGAACACGTGGTACGTGCCGCCGACGCGCGCGGCGTCCATCGAGAGCACGACGCACTGGTCGCCGTACTTCTTCGCGGCCTCGCCGATCAGCGCGGGATTCGCGATCGCGCCCGAGTTGACGCTGACCTTGTCCGCGCCCGCCTTCAGGACGCGCTCGAAGTCGGCCACGGAGCGGATGCCGCCGCCGACGGTGAGCGGGATGAAAATGGTGGACGCGACGCGCTCGAGAATGTCCGTGAACAGCGCGCGCTGCTCAACGGTGGCGGTGATGTCGTAGAACACGAGCTCGTCCGCGCCCTCGTCGTTGTAGCGCCGCGCGAGGGCCACGGGGTCCTCGACGTCGCGCACGCCCTGGAAATTGACACCCTTGACGACGCGGCCGTCGCGGATGTCGAGACAGGGGATGATTCGTTTCGTGATCATGCCTGCGCCTCCTTCAATACGTCCTCGAGCTTGAGCGCGCCGAGGTAGACGGCCTTGCCGACGATGGCGGTGGCGACGCCCATCTCCCGCAGCGCGCGGATCTCGCCGAGCGACGAGATGCCGCCCGACGCGGTGACGGCGAGGCCGGGCACCTCGCGCCGCAGCGTGCGGTACACGTCGAGATTCGTGCCCTGCATCGCGCCGTCGCGCGCGATGTCGGTGTAGATGACGCTCTTCACGCCGTGCTCGAACGCGCGGCGGCAGAACGCGACGCCCTCCTCGCGCGAGGTCTCGAGCCAGCCGTCCGTCGCGACCATGCCGTCGCGCGCGTCGACGCCGAGGGCGATCTGTTCGCCGTACTTCTCCG
>CALXIU010000252.1 GCA_944388415.1 uncultured Ruthenibacterium sp.
CGGGCATCGGGTTGCCGAGGATGCGCATTCCCTTCGCGGCCACGTAGTCGGGGCAGGAGATGAAGTGGTCGGCGTTCGCGCGCAGAATGCGCCAGCCGATGCTGCACGGCTCGCCGCACGCAAGGCCCGCCATGATCGTATTCATCTGACCTGTCACGAAGTGCAGCTTTCCGTCGTCCGCCTCGGCAGTGCGGAACAGGCAGTCGGCCTTGTTCGGCTCCACGATCGTGATGATGGGGCGGTCGGCGCCGTACAGGGAACTGAAGAAGCCCGTGATCGCACCGGCCATGCTTCCGACGCCGGCCTGCAGGAAGATGTGCGTCGGCTTTTCGGGCAGCTGCTGATGCGCCTCGTAGCCCATCGTGCCGTAGCCCTGCATGATCCACGCGGGAATGTCCTCATAGCCCTCCCACGCGGTGTCCTGCACCATGACCCAGCCCTTTTCCTCGGCCTGGCTGTTGGCGAGGCGGACAGCGTCGTCATAGTTCAGTTCGGTGATGGAGGCGTCCGCGCCCTCGGCGCGGATGTTTGCCAGACGCTCGGCCGCGGAACCCTTCGGCATGTACACCACCGAGTGCTGCTGCAGCTGGTGGGCCGTCCACGCGACGCCGCGGCCGTGGTTGCCGTCCGTCGCGGTGACGAACGTCACGTCGCCGAGTTTTTCGCGAACTTCGGCGGAGACCATTTTCTCATACGGCAGTTCGCTGATGTCCATGCCCAGACGCCCGGCCAGATAGCTGCCGATCGCGAAGCTGCCGCCCAGCACCTTGAACGCGTTCAGGCCGAAGCGATAGCTCTCATCCTTCACGTACGCCGCGCCCAGGCCCAGCGCCTTCGCGGTCTGCGTCAGATCCGCCAGCGGCGTGGGTTTGTACACGGGAAAACTGGCGTGGAATTTCTGGACCTTTGCGGCCTGCTCCTCGGTGAACAGGCTGAGATCGGCGGTACGCCCCTCCGCACGATCGAAAGTGACGATCTTGAATTGTTCAGTCATCGTGATCCACACATCCTTTCTCTCAGGGGCGCCCTTGCGGCGCCCGTTCGCTATTAAATAAAGCAATCCCTGTGCCAAAACCATGTTGGATCGAGAAAAAATAAAAAATGTGACTTTGTGACGAAAAAAACAATAACATTTTGAATGAATTGCATAAAAAACAGGCTTGAATTTTGCCGCTCGACAGACTCTGTCTGGCAAAGTTCAAACCTGTTTGAAAAAAATGATTCTCGAAATGAGAATTTTCCCAAAACGAGAAGCTTGGTTTCTCAATCTGGGAATTGTTCGATTTTTCTGTAGAGGGTGGCGAGGCCGATCCCCAGTGCCTGCGCGGCTCTGCGTTTGCCCTCAGTGGACATTCCATAGACGTTCAGCGCATTTCGGATCGCCTCCTGTTCTGCTTGGCGCAGGCTGACGACAGGACGAAGCTCCGGTGTGCCGACGGCATCCGGTTCAGGAGAGGCTGCCGTGTCAAAGAAATCGCGGGGAAGCGTTTCTGGACTGAGCACTCCGTCCGCGTCGCTCATGTTTACCATAAATTCGACGGTGTTTTCCAGTTCGCGCACATTTCCGTACCACGGATAGGCGCGCAGCGCACGCATCGTCTCCTCCGGGATCGACCAGCAATGCCTCCCGAAGCGCTGCGCATACCGTTCGGCAAACAGACGTGCGAGGTCGGGGATATCGTCCGGGCGCTGCCGCAAGGGGAGGATCGACAGCGGAATGACATTGAGCCGGTAATACAGATCTTCCCGGAATTTTCCCTCGGCGATCATGGCTTTCAGATTTTTATTGGTTGCAGCAATGATGCGCACGTCGATGGGGATCTGCTGGTTGGACCCGATGCGTGTGATCCGCCGCTCCTGCAGCACGCGCAGCAGTTTTGCCTGCAAGTAGAGTGGCATGTCGCCGATCTCGTCCAAAAAAATGACGCCCTTGTTCGCGAGCTCGAACTTCCCAACGCGGCCGTTGGGATCGGCGCCTGTGAACGCGCCTTTGACATACCCGAACAATTCGCTCTCCAGCAGGCTCTCCGGAATGGCGGCGCAGTTGAGCGCGACGAATTGCTGTCCGGCCCGGTCGCTGGCGCGCCAGATGGCGGTGGCGGCGACCTCTTTGCCTGTGCCGCTCTCCCCGAGGATCAGCACGGTGGAAGGGCTGCATGCTATTTTTTCGATCCGCTTGCGCAGCTGCTCCGTGTGTTCGCTGGAGCCCACCAGCGGGCCGCTGCTGACAGTGGAGATCATCTTGTACAGATTGCGGTGCATATCACGGGTGCGAGTGAAAGCCGCAACGCTGGCGCAATAGGCGTGGCCCTGCGGCAGCCGGTGCAGCCGACCCATCACGAAAATCTCCTTGCCGCCGAGCCGGAGGCGGTACTCGTCTTGTCCGCCGAGCCGGTCGCCCGTGGCCTCCAGAACGGCCTGCATCCCCTCCAGACGGGACTGTTCCAGCTGATGGCGCGCTGTTTCATTCGACATTGTGATGCGTCCGTCGTCGCCCAGGATCAGCACGGCCTGATCCGTATGGTCAATGGCGCACTTCAGCGCTTCCAGCAGCGCCTCGCGCTGCTCGCGCTCCCGGAGGCCCGCGGCCTTGGAGGCGATGAAGCTTGCGATCTGCTCGATGAGTCCGAGGTATGTGTCCCGGGACGCCAGAATGGTCTGCCGCTGCTGCTGAGAAAATCCGACCAATCCGATCACGCCGATGATTTCTCCGTTCGCCCGGATCGGCATGGCAATTTCGATTGTCTCATTGCATTGATTGCATTTGGGGCAGTTGCGGCAGATCTCCTCCTGTCCGGGACGGTCGATCACCTGCAAACAGCCGGAATCCAATACTTTGCGGTAGGTATATCCCTCCTGGGACATATCCCGATCCACACCGTCGGCAAACAGACCTGTGCCAGCCACGCGGAACAGCGTGGCGTCTACCACTTCCACATCCACGCCGGACACCTTCGCCATAATGGATGCGTACTGTTTGACGGTT
>CALXIU010000253.1 GCA_944388415.1 uncultured Ruthenibacterium sp.
GCATCATGTTCGAGACGGTCGTGGATGTCAAGACCCCGCACCGTGACCTCTACATCGAAAAGAGCGCCGACAACTTCGACGGCCTCGACTTCCTCGCCGACAACAATATGAGCTACGTCAACCGCAAGGCGATGGAGGGAACCATTCTCGCCCACACCGACGGCGGCGTGCCCAACATCGTCGTCGAGGTCGACAGCCTCGCCGAGGGCGACGTCGGCTATCTGATTTATTTCTTCGAGAAGGCGTGCGCCATCTCCGGCTACATGCTGGGCGTCAATCCGTTCAACCAGCCGGGCGTGGAGAGCTACAAGAAAAACATGTTCGCGCTGCTGGGCAAGCCCGGCTACGAGGACCGCAAGGCGGAGCTCGAGGCGAAACTTCGTTAAATACACCGGACGGTGTTCAAAATAAAGGAGGACATTCCAATGATTAACCTGATTGTGGGCGGCAAGGGCTCCGGCAAAACGAAAAAAATGATCGAGATGATCAACACTTCGGCCAAGACCACCCCCGGCAACATCGTTTGCATCGAAAAGTCCATGAAGCTCACGTATGATATCGACCATGCCGCGCGTCTGATCGACGTCGACGAATATAGGATCAACGGCTACAACATGCTCTACGGCTTCATCGCGGGCATCCTCGCGGGCAACTATGACATCGTCGAGGTCTACCTCGACGGCGTCCTGAAGCTGGGCAACCATGACCTCGACGGCCTCGGCACGCTGCTGGACGAACTGGCGGTCCTCACGGGCGACAGCATCAAGATGGTCGTCACGGTCTCCGCCGATGAGAGCGCCCTGCCCGAAAGCGTCAAGAAGTATATGTGATCCGGGACACACGTCCCGCAGAAGACCGCGGCGGCAGCCCCGCCGCGGTTTTCCATCAAAAAAACCGCATGGTTTTGCGAAAATAACTTGACAAACCACTGTATAGTGGGTATAATAGTCAAGCGACCGTTTGAGGAGATACCATGATTCTGGACATTCGACGGATCTTCAGCGCGTACGACGGGCCTGTCGGGCGGGAGTTCGAGGCGGATTTCTCGCAGGAGGATTTTCCCGGTTACCGCGTTCCCGACAAGGTGCTTGTCAGCGTGACGGCAGTTCTCGAAGGAGGGCTTGTGATGCTCACGTTGCGCGAGACACCCTGTGTTGAAGCGGAGTGTGCGCGCTGTCTGGATACGCTCCGGCAGACGTTCCCCATCGAGCGGACGTACGACATCCGGAAAGGCGATTGGGAAGAGGAGGAGGCCGAGCTTCCGTTCTCGCCCGAAGGCCGGCTGGATGTGGAGGAACTGGCACGGGAGGAGATCCTCCTCGAAGTGCCGTCCGTGCTGCTTTGCAGCGAGGACTGTTTGGGACTTTGCCCGGTGTGCGGACAGAAGCGTCCCTGCGGCTGCGCGCCGCGGGAAGCGGAGACGGACCCGAGGCTGAGTGTATTAAAACAACTGCTATCAGACTAAACCACATCGAGGAGGTGCACACAAATGGCAGTACCCAAGAGAAAGGTTTCCAAGGCAAGACGTGATAAGAGACGCTCCTCCGTGTGGAAGCTGACCGCGCCGGCTCTGGCGAAGTGCCCGCAGTGCGGCGAGTACAAACTTCCCCATCAGGTATGCGGCAATTGCGGCTACTACAAGGGCAGGGAAATCGTGAAAAAGGAAGCCTGATGAAAGCTTCCGGCGAAGGAGAGGGAGCAGTCCTTCTCCTTTTTTCTTTCTTACGGATCGTTTCTGGAAAGGTGCGTGAAACATGGCCGTCAAGATCACTGGCGCGGACAAGGGTTCACCCGCGGAACGCGAAAAGCTGGCCGGGACGACGCTTCTGTCCATCGACGGCAACGAGATCCACGACATGCTTGACTACGAGTTTTTCTCGCAGGGCGCGTCGCTGGAATTGTCCGTCATGCGCGGCGGCGCGTTGGAATATCTCCGTGTGGAAAAAGAGGAGTACGAGCCTCTGGGCTGCTGTTTCCAGAGCTATCTCATCGACAAAAAGCACTCGTGCTGCAACAAGTGCATCTTCTGCTTCATTGACCAGCTGCCGAAGGGGCTGCGCGAGACGCTGTACTTCAAGGATGACGATGAGCGGCTGTCTTTTCTGTTCGGCAACTACGTCACACTGACGAATCTCAGCGAGCGCGAGGTCGAGCGCATCAAGGCGATGCACATTTCACCCATCAACATTTCCGTGCACACGGTCGACCCTGAACTGCGCGTGACGATGATGAAAAACAAGAACGCCGGCAAGGTGCTGCGCTACATCGATGAATTCGCGGAGGCGGGCATCGACATGAACTGCCAGCTCGTTTTGTGCCGCGGCGTCAACGACGGGGACAAGCTGCGCGAGAGCATCGAACGACTCGCGTCGCTGTATCCGCGCGTGCAGAGCATCGCGGCCGTCCCGGCCGGTCTGACGCGCTACCGTGATAAGCTGTATCCGCTGGAGGCGTACGACGAGAAAACGGCGGGCGAGGCGCTCGACATCCTCGAGGAGTACGGCGACCGCTTCAAGGCGCAGCACGGCGTGCGCATCGTCTATCCCGGCGACGAGTGGTTCCTGCTCGCGAAGCGCCCCATCCCGAAGGCGGAGTATTACGACGACTACCTCCAGCTGGAAAACGGCGTCGGCATGTGGCGGCGCTTCCACGACGAGTTCATGGACGCGCTCGGCGAGCACAGGCGTGTGTTCTGGCCGCGCCGCGCCGACGTCGTCACCGGTGAGCTGGCGTACCCGCTCATCAAAATGCTGGTGGACACGCTGTGCGGCATCTACCCGAACATCCACGTCCGTGTGCACATGATCAAAAACGAGTTCTTTGGCGGAAACGTCACCGTCGCCGGCCTCGTGACAGGCGGCGACATCCTTCGTCAGGTGAAGGGGAAGCTGCTGAGCCGCACGCTGTTCATCCCCGAAGTGATGCTGCGCGAGGAAAAAGACAAATTCCTCGACGACGTCACGCTGGCTGATCTCGAAAAGGCGCTGCATGTCCGGACGCGCATTTTGCCGCAGGACGGCGGCGAGGTCGTGCGCGCGCTGCTGCGCTGAACGAAAGGAGAGTTATGGCAAAACCCATCGTGGCCATCGTTGGCCGCCCCAATGTGGGCAAATCGACCTTATTCAATAAACTCATCGGCGAGCGCCTCGCCATTGTGGAGGACACGCCCGGCGTCACGCGCGACCGGCTGTACGGCAACTGCGAATGGCAGGAGCACAAGTTTCTGCTTGTCGACACCGGCGGCATCGAGCCGGCGGCTGACACCGGCCTGCTGCGCCACATGCGCGAGCAGGCGCAGCTGGCCATTGACACGGCGGATGTGATCCTGTTCGTCACCGACATCCGCGCGGGCGTCACCGCGCAGGATTCTGACATCGCCGCCATGCTGATGCGCTCGGGCAAGCCCGTGATCCTCGTCGTCAACAAGGTGGACGCGCTCGGCGAGCCGCCCATGGAGTTGTACGATTTCTACACCCTCGGCCTCGGCGAGCCGTATCCCGTCTCGTCCGTGCACGGACACGGCACCGGCGACGTGCTCGAGGAAGTCTGCCGCCACTTCCCGGCGGCGGACGCGGCGGAGGAAGAGGATGACCGCATCTCCGTGGCTGTCATCGGCCGCCCGAACGTCGGCAAATCCAGCCTTGTCAACTACATCCTCGGCGAGAACCGCATGATCGTCGCCAATGAGGCGGGCACGACGCGCGACGCCGTCGACAGCGAGGTGGACAACCAGTTCGGCCGTTTCATCTTCACCGATACCGCCGGCCTGCGCAAGCGCGGCAAGGTGGAGGACGGCGTCGAGCGCTACAGCGTGCTGCGCAGCCTTGCGGCAGTCGAGCGCAGCCGCGTGTGCGTCATCATGATCGACGCCACCGAGGGCTTTACGGAGCAGGATTCCAAGGTCGCTGGCTTCGCGCACGAGCAGGGTAAGGCGTGCATCATCGCCGTCAACAAGTGGGACGCCGTCGAAAAGGATGATAAGACCATGCAGACCATGCGCAAGAAGCTGGAGGACGACTTCAGCTTCATGGCCTACGCGCCGATCATCTTCATCTCGGCGCAGACAGGCCAGCGCGTCGACCGCCTGTTTGAGCTGATCCGCTATGTCGACGAGCAGAATGCGCTGCGCGTCACGACCGGTATGCTCAACGACCTGCTCGCCCGCGCCACCGCGCGCGTGCAGCCGCCCTCTGACAAGGGCCGCCGCCTGAAGATCTATTATATCACGCAGATCTCCGTGCGCCCGCCGACGTTCGTCTGCTTCTGCAATTCGAAGCAGCTGTTCCACTTCTCGTATCAGCGCTACCTCGAGAACCAGATCCGCGAGACCTTCGGCCTCGAGGGAACGCCCATCCGTATCCTGATCCGCGAGCGCGGAGAAAAGGTCTGACGTTTTTCACCGTACGGCAAGGGGGATCATCGTATGACTGTTGACAGTATTCTGGGGATCGTGCTGCTGAGCGCCATCATTCCATACCTTCTCGGTTCGCTCAGCTTTTCCATCATCGTCTCGCGCCTTCTGTTCGGCAAGGATATCCGGGACTTCGGCTCCGGCAACGCCGGCATGACGAACGTGCTGCGCACCTTCGGCAAGGGCGCCGCGGCGCTCACGCTCGCGGGCGACATCGGCAAGGGCTTCTTTGCCGTTTGGGTCAACTGGCGTTTCATCGGCTCGTTTGTTGACGGCGCGCCCGCCATCCTGTGCATCTACGTCGCCGCGTTCTTCGCGGTGATCGGCCACATCTACCCGCTGTACTTCG
>CALXIU010000254.1 GCA_944388415.1 uncultured Ruthenibacterium sp.
TGTCGCTGTTCGTGTAAATGTAGCCCGCGACGCCGCCGGCAGCGGACCCGCCGAGGATGTTCGCGCTGCTGTTCAGGCTGTCGGTCACCACGCCGTTGTTCAGGCCGGCCACGCCGCCCGTGTAGCCGCGGGTGTTAGAGGTGCTGACGCTTCCGCTGTTTGCGCACCGTTCGACGGTGGCGGCATAATTCAGTCCGACGATGCCGCCGGTGCACAGCTCGGTCGCGTCCCTGCCGCCATCCATTGTTCCCACCGACGCGAGGTTTTCACAGTCCGTGATGCTGCCCTCGGCGGCCACCGCGGCAATGCCGCCGGCGCAGGAATTGTCTGCCCATGTGCTGATCGCGGCTTTGTTGACGCAGTTGGCAATGACGCCGAAATTGAGCGCGGCGATGCCGCCGGCAAACGCCTTGTCCGCCATTCCCCAAAGCTATCCCTGGCTCACGCAATCCGTGATCTTGCCATAGTTGATCGCACAGACAGCGGCTGTATAATCGGTGCCGTACACGCCGTAGTTTGCCTCTGTGAATACAGTCAGTTTTTGGATCTTTCCGTGATTGTACCCGAACAGCGCGGCGATGGGATCAGAATAACTCGAGTTGAAATTGCTGATGGTGTGCCCGCCGCCGTCAAACGTTCCGCGATAGGGATTTTCCTTTGTGCCAATGGCTGTCCACGCTTTGCTCAGCGCGAAGTCCGCCGTCAGCGTGGCGCACGCGCCCGTCTCACCGCTGTTCACACGATCCCGGAATGCGATCAGTTCCGCCTCACTGCCGATCCGGTAGGGGTCTGATTCGGTGCCCGCGCCGGTCAGCTCCGCCGCGAACGACGGCAGCACGAGCGACGCCAGCAGCAGCGCCGCGGCGAGGCAGAGCGCCAGCGCGCGGCGGGATGTTATCGATTTGTCGTGCATTTGGATGCTCCTTTGCCGGTTTTGCTCACAGCTCGTTGTAAAAGCCGGTGTCGTTCCAGATAGAGGCCATTGCATCAGGGCGATTTTCACCCGCGACCGGACCCTCATGATTTCCGTCCCCCGGCACCGACGTCGTAATAATATCCTCCCCGAACAGCACGACCTCCATTTCGGGGCGCAGGTAGGCTTCTTTTTGTGTAAGATTCTGCGGACGAAACGGAGAATGATCTTGTGGATGAAAGCGCTTCTTCGTCCGCAGATACGGATCATACGGCCGATCCCGCACCGTCTCAGGACACGGGCGATGAGGACGCCGACGATGGCGCGCCGCAGGACGCGGCGAGCGCCGCTGAAACCGCAGAGGCGGACGGCGTGCAGGCGCTGGCGGACGGCCCGGTGAAGATCGGCGCCACATGCTACGCCACGCTGGCGGAGGCGGTCGCGGCCGCCTCGGCGGGCGGCAATGCCAACATTCATCTCTACGGCAAATTCATCAACAACGCGACTGACGGCAACGGCGGCGTGTACAGCGGCAACAGCTACCTGACTGTGTATGAACAGGCCGTGCTGACCGGCAACTGCGCCGGCGGCAATGGCGGCGCAGTCTATCTGTACGGCGGCGGCGTCATCAACGGCCTCACCGGCACGTTCACCGGCAACGCCGCGGCGAACAACGGCGGCGCTCTCTGGCTGGACGGCAAAACCGCCCTCACGGGGGGGGGGCACGTACACGGAAAACCGCGCCCAGAGCGGCGGCGCGCTGTATGTTGCCGCTACATATGAGAGCCACGCCATCACGATCACGGGCGGCACGTTCACGGGCAACATGGCCGAGACCGGCGCGGACGCGGCGCTCGCGCCCGCGTCGTCCGCCTCCGCATACGGATACGCTATTGTCTCCGGCGGCGTCACGATGGGCGACGCCTATGTCGCCTCGGGCAAATACCTCGCGGTCGGCGGCGCGCTCTCGGGCCGCATCTGCCTGACGCACGGCGCTCCTGCCGAAAATGTCAAGGTCGCGCAGGGCAGCGGTTACACGCTGACGGCGAGCGACGCGGAGAAACTGTCCTCGAACAACAAGGGATTTGCGGTGCAGTTTGCCTCGAACACCGCGACGCTCAAAGCGCTGCCGCAGGTCACGATCACCACGCAGCCGCAGTCTGTCACGGTGTGCCAGAATGGGACCGCCACGCTGACGGTTGAAACGTCCGCCGCGGGCGTGACGTATCAGTGGTATTCCTGCGCGGACGCGAACGGCTCTGACGCGCAGGCGATCCCCGGCGCGACGGGCGCGGCCTATTCCGCGCCGACGGATGAGCTCAGCCGCACCTATTATTACTGTGTCCTGCAAGCGGACGGCTGTGTTGACACGCAGACGGACGTTGTGTACGTCTCGGTCGTCAATGCGAACGAGGCTGCCGACGTCGTCATCACCCGCCAGCCGCAGGGCGGCGAGTGGGGTGTCGGCCAGACGGTGGAACTGACCGTCGAGGCCGCGACCTATGGCTTCGGCACGCCCTCGCTGAGCTATCAGTGGTTTGTCGCAAACACCGAAACCGGAGAGATCGCCAAGGTGGAAAACGCCACGTCTGCGACGCTCTCGTTTGAGGCGGAGGACACCGGCGAGCACTGGTACTACTGCGTCGTCACGAACACGGAGGAGGGCAAGCCCGAGGCAAAGACTGCGCAGACGGAGACGGTCCGTGTCAATGTGATCGAGGCGCAGGCGTATTTCAACGGCGCCCCGTACGGCACGATCGACGGGGCTGTCAATGCGCTGAACGCGTCCTCGGCCGCTGAGAAGACGCTCGTCATCACGCGCGACGGCACGCTGTCCAAGGCGATCACGCTGTCGTCCGGCACGCTGACGATCTCGAGCGAGGCGGAAAACGGCGTGACCGTCGCCCGCGCTGCCGGCTTTGGCACTGCGATGCTGCGCGTCACGGGCGGCACGCTGACGCTGGAGAACGTCACCGTCGACGGCGGCGCCATCTGGTCGGAGACCGCTCAGGACAGCGTCCTCGGGCGCGGCACCGTCAACAACGGCGCATCCGCGCAGCAGCCTCTCCTCCTTGTGACGGGCGGTGAGGTCGTCCTCGCAGAAGGCGCGGTGCTGCAAAACAACGACAACACCAGCGCTTACTCCACCAGCGGCGGCGCGGTGCGCCTCTCGGGCGGCACGCTTCGCATCGCGGGCGGCTTGATCCGGAACAACGACGCATGGTACGGCGGCGCGGTCCTGTCGCTCAACACCAGCCTGATCGAATTCGAATCCGGCACGGTGTCCGGCAACTACGCCACGAGCGCCGGCGGCGCGTTCTGCATCGACAACTCCGCCGACTTCACGATGACGAACGGCGAGATCACGGGCAACCGCGACGACGCCGGCAACAACAACAAGGGCGGCATCATCTGGCTGTCCAACGGCACGGCGAAGCTCAGCGGCGGCTCCATCACCGGAAACGCAGCTGCGACCGGCACAGTCTTCATCAACCGCGACGGCACGGTCAACGTCGGCGCGGTGACGATCAGCGGCAACACCGCGGACCCCGCGCCCGGCATCCACACCGGCTCCAGCGGAACGCTGAAAATCACAGGCGTTCCCACGCTGACGGACGGCATCTATCTGCCGACCGGCAGACAGATCAGCATTCAGTGCGACCTCACGGGCGCGAAAGCCATCCCCGTGACGATGCAGACGCTCAGCAACAGCGGCGCGGTCATCGCCAACGCCTCCACCGAGGCGCAGGCCGCGGCGGCCGCGAAGGTGCTGACGCTGTCGGGATGTGAGGTCTATGCGAACGGCCAGGAGGTGGGCTATCGGAAGATCGCCGCGTTCACTGTTGTGCAGGAGCTTTCCGCCAATGCGTCGGCTGTTGTGGGCAATGCGCTCACGCTGACTTATCAGGCAAAACCCGATATCGGCACCGTGCAGTACGCATGGTACCGCTGCGAGAACGCGCAGGACGCGAACCCCGCGCGCATCGCGTCCCAGACCGGCTCCACGCTGAACATGAGCAACCTCGGCGCCGGCACCTACTACTTCTACTGCGTGGCGACGTCCAGCAGTGCGGCGGGCAGCATTCAGTCCCAGATCTGCACCGTTACGGTCACCCCGTACGTCCCGGCTGCGATCGCCATTGCAAAATTCAAAGCGCTCGGCTGAGCGCACCAAAAAGCGGCCCCCTCGCGGGGGCCGCTTTTTTCACAGGCGTTTGCCGTTCGCACCGCTGAGGGCTGCCGCCAGAGGCTCCCCTTTGAGGGGAGCTGTCCCCGAAGGGGACTGAGGGGTGGCGGCAGGGCCGAACGATCCGCACAAGCCTTCGGAGCTCCCTTCGCAGCCCTTTCCTGATATCAAAAAAGCGCGCCGCTTTTTCAAGCGGCGCGCGCAATTGTCTGACAAAAATTACTCCTCGACGGGCGGTTCCTCTTCGGCCTCGGCGTCGTCCTCATCCTCCGCTTCGGCATCCTCGTCCTCGTCAAAGTCCTCGCTGAACAGAAGCTGCTCGTACTCATCCAGTTCGGCCTCGCGGCGGCGCAGATAGAAGAACGCGGCGCCCAGAGCGCCCGCGGCGGCGGCCAGGAATACGCAGATCGCGGCAATCACGGATTTTTTCACAACAACAACATCCTTTCGTTCGGCGTTCACAGGCTTCGGGAAACGCCCTTTCGGTGAACCGCCTCGGACGGCGGCGTTGGCAAGGGCGACGGCGGACGGGACCCTCCGAATGACTTGAACAAGATACTCCATCACATCGCGCCTCCCTCATATGATTATTTTTATTATAGCCGCAAACGCCGGATTTTACAAGAGTTTTTGCAAAACTGACCGCACGGATTTGAACGCGCCCGGCAGCGCGCGGCCGTGTTCCAGCTCGTCGCGGCTCGTCGGCACGAGCGGCGGCGCGTACGACGCAGCGCGCAGCACAAAGCCTGTCATATGCCACTCCACATGTGTGAAAACGTGTTTTGCAGGCGCGAGCGGGAACAGAGGCTGCGCTTGGGCGCCCATCGCGGAAAGCCGCTGCGCCACTTCGTCCGCGTCCAGCGTCCCGGGCAGCATCACCGGTTGCCACAGCCCGGCCAGAAGCCCTTTGTCCGGCCTCTTTTCCAGCAGCACGCCGTCCTCATACAACAGCACGGCCAGCGTCCAGTCCTCGGCGCGGCGCGCCTTTTTCGGCGGCTTGACGGGCAGCGATTCCGCCGTCCCCGCCGCGCGCGCCTCGCACAGCTCCCGCAACG
>CALXIU010000255.1 GCA_944388415.1 uncultured Ruthenibacterium sp.
GTCGCCGTTGATGCGCACGTAGTCGTACGTCAGGTCGCAGCCCCACGCGGTGGACGCGGCATCGCCGCTGTGAAGCTCCACGAGGACCTCGATCTCGTCGCACAGGAGGATCTCCTTGGCCTGTTCCTCGCTGAAATCGACGCCCGCGCCGTCCTTGCACACGTCGATCGTGCCCGCCTTCGAGCGGAACGCGACGTCGATCTTGTTCACGTCGACCTGCGCGCCGCTGTAGCCGATGGCGCACAGCACGCGTCCCCAGTTGGCGTCCGCGCCGAAGATGGCGGCTTTCAGCAGCGACGAGCACACGACGCTCTTCGCGACGGTCTTCGCCGTGGCGAGATCGGCCGCGCCGGCGACCTTGCACTCGAGCAGACGCGTCGCGCCCTCGCCGTCAGCCGCGATGCAGCGGCACAGGTGCACCGTAACAGTGTTGAGCGCCTTCATGAAGGCGGCGAAGTCCTCGCCGTCTTCGGTGATCTCGGCGTTGCCGGCCATGCCGTTCGCAAGAAGCGTGACCATGTCGTTCGTGGATGTGTCGCCGTCAATGCTGATCATGTTGAACGTCTCGGTGATGTCGCCCGACAGCGCCTTTTGCAGCATCGCGGAGCTGATGGCGCAGTCCGTCGTGAGGAACACGAGCATCGTGGCCATGTTCGGATGGATCATGCCCGAACCCTTGGCGATGCCGCCGAGATGGCACTCGACGCCGCCGACGGTGAAGCGGACGGCGACCTCCTTGAGCTTCGTGTCCGTCGTCATGATGCCCTCGGCCGCGAGTTCGCTGTGGTCGCCGAGGCCCCGCACCAGCGCGGGGATGCCCGCGGCGATGGGTTCGATGTCGAGCGGCTTGCCGATGACGCCCGTGGAGGCGACGACGACGTCCTGCGCGCTGACGCCGAGCTCGGCGGCGAGAAGCTCACACATCGTCTCGGCCACCTGTTCGCCGCCGGCGTTGCAGGTGTTGGCGTTTCCGCTGTTGCAGATGACGGCCTGTGCCTTGCCGTCAGCCAGATGGCGCTTCGTCACCGCGAGCGGCGCGCCCTTGACGAGGTTCGTCGTGTAGACGGCCGCCGCGCTGGCGGGCGTCTCGCTGTAGATGAGCGCGAGGTCGCGCTTGTCGCGGTTCTTGCGGATGCCGCAGTGGATGCCGCTGGCTGTAAATCCCTTCGCGGCGCACACGCCGCCCTTGATCAGTTCCATATTCCTCTTCCCTCTTTTATATACAGATGAAAAAAACACCGCTTCTTACAAGAATAGCACGGCGGCGCTCACAGTGCAAGCCCCGCCGTCTCGTCCGCGCCGAGAACCAGATTCAGGCACTGGACGGCCGCGCCCGACGCGCCCTTGCCGAGGTTGTCGTACCGCGCGGTCAGGAGCATCCGCTCCCCGTTTCCGAACACGGAGATCTCCATGCTGTCCAGCCCGGTGAACGCCGCGGCCGAGAGGAAGCCCCCCTCGTCCGCCCCGTCGCGGAACGTCACGACCGGGCCTGCGTACGCGCGGCGGTAGACGTTTTTCACGTCGTCGATCCCTGCGCCGGATGCCAGCTGGCTGGCAAACAACGGCACCGTGACCTCCATGCCGCTGTAAAAATCGGCGACGATGGGGCAGAAGACAGGCTGGGCTTCGATGCCGGTCATCGCGCGCATCTCCGGCAGGTGCTTGTGTGCCTGTGCGAGGCCGTACTGGCGCGGCGCGTCCAACAGCGCGTCGCGCTCTTTGGCCTCATACCGGGCGATCATCTTCTTGCCGCCGCCGCTGTAGCCAGTCAGCGAGTGGCACGTCAGCAGCGCGTCCTTCGGCAGAAGCCCCGCGTCGATGAGCGGACGCACCAGCGCGATAAAGCCGCTGGCATGGCAGCCCGGCACGGCAATACGCTTCGACGCGGCGACGGCCGCGCGCTGCGCGGCGCTGAGTTCCGGGAAGCCGTACGTCCAGCCCGGCGCGGTGCGGTGCGCGGTGGACGTGTCGAGGATGACGGTGTCCGCCTCGCCGGCCATCGCGACGGCCTGGCGCGCCGCGTCGTCCGGCAGGCAGAGGAACGCGGCGTCCGCCGCACACAGCGCTTTCTTTCGCGCCGCGTCGTCTTTGCGCAGCGACTCGGGCAGCTCGATTAGCTCAATGTCCTCCCGCGCGGCCAGACGGTCGCGGATGCGCAGGCCGGTGGTCCCGGCGCTGCCGTCGATAAAAATGCGTTTCATAGTCCCGGTTCTCCTTCAGAAAGCCGCAGCCGCGGCATTTTTTGATCTTTTGCGATGGGTATAGAATACATGGAATTGCATAAATTTTCAATACTTTATTATAAATATTCAGTATATTCGTTAAAACTTCGGCGTTGCGCATGAAATATCATGCAGAGCAAATTCAATTTTGTGCATCCTGCGCGGACACGCCGGGGCCGCAGAAAACGGCCGGGACTTTCGTCCCGGCCGTCCGTGTAATTCATTTGTGCCAGAGGTCTCAGCGCTCCGGGATCAGCACGCCGTACGTGCCGTTCTTGCGGCGGTACACCACCTCGATGCCGTCCGTGTCCGCGTTGCGGAACAGGAAGAACGAGTGGCCCAGCATGTTCATTTCGAGGATGGCCTCCTCGACAGAGCACGGCTTGACGGAGAAGTGTTTCTCGCGGATGACGTGATAGCCCTCGTCCTCCTCGGGCTCCGCGGGCAGTTCGGGGAAGCTGTCGGGCGGCGCGGTGAGGCGCGTGCCCAGGCGCTTGCGGTTCTTCACGATGCGGCGCTCGAGCAGGTCGGCCGCGTCGTCAAACGCGTCCTCCATGCGCTCCGCCTCTTTCTCCGCGCGGCAGACGAAGCCGCGGTCACGCACCGTGAGCTCCACCGTCTGCCAGTCTTTTTCCACTGTTACGGTAACACCGGCCTCCGCGCCCGGCGAGAAAAATTTGTCCAGCTTGGCAAGTCGCTTCTCCACGCGCTCGATAAACGCGTCCTTTAAGCTGACTTTGCGGCCTGTACACGTGATCTTCATAAACCAAGACCTCCTTCGTGTTTGAAAAGCATTGCTTTTCTGATTTCAGTATACCATAACACGAGGAAGGACACAACGATTTTTTGTGAGGGTGCGATAAAAAATCCGTGAAAGGCATATGAAGCTTTGTGCAGCTCGCACATGGTTTTTTCACAAAGAAGACGCCCCGCGCGGCGGGGCGTCAGTGCTTCGGCTGCTGTTATCTGCGGCGCGAATACCCGCCGCCGCGGCGCGCCTCGGTGACGCGCTTGAGGTCGGAGATCTTCTCCTCGCTGCGGGATTTGAACTGGCTCATCATGTCCTCGAAGGACATCGGGCCGCTGGGCTGCGCGGGCGTGCGCGGCTGCCAGACGCGGCCGGGATCGGCGCGCGTGGGCTTCGGGCGCGGCTCAGCGCGCTTCATGGAGAGTGCGATGCGGCCCTCGGGCGAAACGCTGAGAACCTTCACCTTGACGGTCTGCCCCTCCTGCAGCACGTCGCTGAGCTCCTGAATGAACTGCGTGGAGACCTCGGAAATATGCACCATGCCCGTTTCCCCGCCGGGAAGCGCGACAAACGCGCCGAACTTTTTGACGCCGGTGACCTTTCCCTCGATGATGCTTCCTACCTCAACTGCCATAGAAACGAAATAACCCCTTTTTTGTATCATTGCCTGCGGCCGCCGGGCGCGGCCGCTCAAAGCCTTATTTGCCGGACATGTCGACGTACACCTGCTCGTCCGGGCTGACGTAACCCAGCTTCTCGCGGGCGATGCGCTCAATGTACGCCTCTTCGTCCTCCGCCTCCATCGTGCGCTGGAGCTCTGTGTTCTGAGCCGACTGCTCGTCGACGAGCGCCTGCACGTTCGCGAGCTGCTGGCGCTTGGCGACGATCTCCACCTGCGTTGAGATCAGCGACAGCACGAGGTAGACCCCGAGCACCGCGAAGCCGGCAAACAGTGCGAACGAAGAGAGCCGACGCTTTTTTCCCTGCCGTGCATCTGTCACAACGCCAAACCGCCTTTCAATGGATTGATGCGAAAAAAGTCCCCGCATTTATTTTGAATTATACAACACGTGCATTGTTTTTTTCAAGTGTCTGGGACGAGTTTTCTTCTTTCGCCGCTTCCTTTTTTGTGCCCAGATATTCCAAAAACGCCGGAATATGGCACTGACCGCCCCAAACGGCGCGCAAAGCGACGCGTGCAGCCAACGGGAGACGCCGCGCAGCAGGCGCAGCGACCACAGCGCGAACAGCGCCATCGCCGCGCCGGTGTACCAGCGCATCACACCGGCTGTGAACGCGCTGGCCGCGGCGCTGCGGAATGTGAGCGCGCCCAGCGCGAGCAGCAGCGCGTCGCAGACAAAGCACGCCGCGTGCGAATTGCCCAGCACGGCGCGCAGCGCGCGGTACGCGGCGCCGAGCAAAAAGCCCGCGCCCGCCGCGAGAAACACGTCGCGCGCCGCCCCGGCCGCCGGGATGGACGTGACCATCTCAGCGCAGCAGGCGCTTGAGCCAGGGCGTCTGCTCCCCCCTCGGCTGCGCGTATTGGATGTACTCGATCTGGCCGCCGATGCGCACCTCGCCCGTGCGCACGCTCAGCTCGCTGACAGTGATGCCCTCGCCGCCCACGACGAGCGTGCCGAGGTCTGTCTCAAGTGTTGCGGATGCTGAATCGTACGACGCGATGGAGCGGATGCCCGTCGCTGTAACGCTCGCGCGGTTTTCGATCACGATGTTGTGCGGCATTCCGCTGAGCGGCTGTTTTGTCTCTGCCATGCGTTTCACCTTCCCTTTCCCCACATCTGTATGCAGAAAGAGAACGCAAATATGCGCGGCGGACGGCTCACTCCTCGAGCACGGTGTACATCTCGCGCGCGACGTCTTTTCCGGACGGCGCGTCGATGGAGACGACGCGCACGCGCACGGGGCGCTGGCCGAACGCGATCTCGATCTCGTCGCCGACCTTGACGCTGTAGCTGGCCTTGACGGGCCGGCCGTTGACGCTGATGCGCCCGGCGTCGGCGACTTCGTTCGCCAGCGTCCGGCGCTTGATGAGACGGCTGACCTTCAGATATTTGTCGATGCGCATACGCTTTCCTCCCGTATGAAACAGAAACCGGCACATGCGCACGGAGCGCATGTGCCGCGATATGCCCGCGATGCGGGCGTGTCGGACTGATCTTACTTGCTGGCGACCGCGTCCTTCAGGGCTTTGCCGGCCTTGAACGAGGGGACGACCGTTGCGGGGACCTCGACGGGCTCCTTCGTGCGCGGATTCAGGCAGGTGCGGGCCGCGCGCTCATGCGCCTCAAACGTACCGAAACCGACGAGAGACACCTTGTCACCGGCCTTCAGCGCCTCCGTGATGCCCTCCAGGACCGCGTTCACTGCCAGTTCGGCGGTCTTCTTCGTCAGATCCGCGTCGGCGGCGACCTTTGCGATCAGATCAACTTTCGTCATTGCTTTGTACCTCCAAAAGTGAATGGAAATGGGTGTATTGGTTCACTGCCACGTGGGCCGTGCTCATACCGTTTGGGCGTTCTCCCAGATCTGCCGCGCCCCGGCCGCATCCTGATCCGCGGCCTTTGCGCGCGACGCGAAGGCCTCCGCCTCCATCGTCAGCGCCTCTTCGGCGTCCGCCCCGAGCATCCGGCCCAGGCAGACGGCGTCAAACAGCACCGCGCCGAGAAGGGCGCGGGCATCGTCCGCGTCCGCGCTGCACAGCGCCTGCGCATGGCGCAAAAGCGACTCTTTCACCTGCGCCCCGTCGGGCCGCAGGCCCGCGTCGCACACGCGCTTTTGCAGCTTCTGCGCGCGCATCAGTGCGGGAAGCGCTTTCGGGACGTCGTCGAGATTCGCGGCCAGCGTCTCGCGGTGCTTTTCACGGCGCTTGATGGCCTCCCAGTTGTCGAGAGCCTGCTGCGGGTCGGCCGCGCTGGCGCCGGCGAAGATGTGCGGGTGGCGTTCGATCAGCTTTTTGCAAATGCCCGTCGTCACGTCGCCGAGCGAGAACGCGCCGAGTTCCTCCTCCATGCGCGCGTGCAGCGTCACCTGAAGCAGCACGTCGCCGAGCTCCTCACACAGCAGATGCGCGTCCTTGAGGTCGATGGCGTCCACCGCCTCGTATGCTTCTTCGAGGAAATTCTTGCGGATGGATTCGTGTGTCTGCACCTTGTCCCACGGGCAGCCGTGTTCCGGGTCGCGCAGGAGTTCCACGATCTGAGCGAGATCCTGCATGGTGTAGTTCTGTTTTTGCTCAAACATGCTCGTGGGCCCTCTTTCCGCAAATGCGAAGATATTCTAAGTCTACATGATTGGCCCTGCTTTTGCAAGCCCTTTCTTTATTTTGAGCAGCAATTTCACAGATTATTCCGGCTTGCCGCCTTCTTTTGGCAAGTGCCTTCTCCTGGAAGTCCAAACCATTGCACGGGCTTTCGGCGTTTTATAATTTGTACCCACACACACGACAAAAGGTGGCGGCGGGGTCGACCTCCGCGCCGCACGAGGGGCAGAGGGCGCGGACGTCCGCGTCATTGGCCTCATCCGAAATATCAGGCGTGTACGCCGCAAGCTCCTGCTCGACCGCCTCGACTGCCTGAATGTATTTTTCCACAAGCTCGGGATCCTCCTCGCCGTTCTTGTGCAGCGAATACACCAGTGCGCCGAGTTCGCGCTGCGTGCGCGACAGCTTTGTGCGCAGCGCCATCAGATCGACCTGACGCTTTCCCTTCTCGGCCAGTTCCGTTCCTGTTTTGAGCGCCGTGTCGGCCACGACAGCCGCGCCGCGCTTGAGTTGTTCGAATGTGAGCATGTAACTCCCTCCAAAGTTTCAGTTTCCGATAAATTCCCGCAGCATCGACGTCTCCGGGATCAGCGAGGCGGGCAGCGCCTCGCATTTGGCGTACTTGCCGCACAGAGCGCGCAGCACCGGGGCGTACTCGCTGTCCGGCTCCACCTCGTCGCCCAACTCGCGCACGAACGGCGCCAGCACGCACAGCTCATACGTGAAGCTGGTGTCCAACAGCAGGTCCGCCTGATTCTTGAACACCTTGATGTACTTGTCCTCGCCGTTGCACACGTCCGGCCACATGCCGAGCGTCTTCTCGACGCTGTGGCCGCGGAAGCGGATGTCGCGCACCATCCGGCGCGCGAGACGCACGTCGCGCGTGGGCAGATAGCGCGCGCCGCCGAGCGAATACTCCTCGCGCAGGCCGGCATAGATCTTGTAGACGCTTCTCTGCGGCAGGGCGCAGGTCAGGCGCGGGTTCAGCGCGTGGATACCCTCGACGATCACAACGCCGCCGCGCGCATCGATATGCAGCGTGCCGCGGCGGCGCTGCGCGGACCGGAAATCAAAGTCCGGAATGTCGGCCTCACCGTGCTCCGCCAGCGATTTGAGCGCCGCGTGGATGGCCGGGACGTCGAGCGCCTCGACGCTCTCGTAGTCGACGCGGCCGTCCGGCAGGCGCGGATATTCTTCGATGTTTCGGAAAAAGTTGTCAAGCGAGACCACCGTCCCGCGGTGGCCGCGCCGCCCGAGCTCCTCCGCGAGCTTCATCGCGGACGTCGTCTTTCCGGAGGCGGACGGGCCGGTGAGCATGACGATGCGCGCGCCGCTTGCGATCACCTGTCCGGCCGCATGCGCGATGCGGGACGCATAGTCGCTCTCACAGTATTGCGCGAATTCCCCGGGGGATCTCGCCGCCAGATTGACGAGCGGGATCTCAACGAGGCGCTTCGGGATCCAGATCAAAGTATTGGCCATAGAAGGCATCCACTCCTTTCTTACGGCGGCGCACTTCATCGAACTGCTCGATGTACTCGAGCGGATACTTATAATTGAAGATCCGCTGGATGTGCGCGCCATCGGGCGAGACGAGCTTGGTGGAGCCGCCCGCGCCCGCTGACAGAATCGTGTGTACTTCCTCCATGATGAACACGTTGTACAGGCCCTCGAAGCCCGGCTTTGTGTAGCCGGTGTTCTCGAGGTTCTGCACCGTCCCCTTTTGCCGGTAGAGATAATACGGCGCGTAGCCCGCCCCGGCCAGCGGAGCCGCGCAGGAATCGATCATCGCCGCGAGGTCGCCGTACTCGTCCGCCGCCTGTTCCGTGCGGGGCGGCGACGCGCGGCTGCGCGTGAGAGAATGGCCCGGCAGGACCCTGCGCGC
>CALXIU010000256.1 GCA_944388415.1 uncultured Ruthenibacterium sp.
TTCTGTTCGGCGCGGGACAGGCCCGCGGTCTCGATGGGTTTGAGGATCTGCACCCGCACGCCGGCCGGGCGGATGAGGCCGCCGTTCGCCTCCATGACGCGGTACGTGCCCTCGATGGCGACGGGCACGACGGGCGCCTTCGCGCGGCAGGCCATGCGGAACGCGCCCTGCTTGAACTCGCCCATCGGGCCGCCCTTCGAGCGCGTGCCCTCCGGGAAGACGATCAGGCTGCGGCCGGATTCCAGAGCCTTCGTGCACTCGGTCAGCGAATGCATCGCGCTGCGCGTGTCCGCGCGGTCGACGAACACACAGCCCAGCACGCGCATCCACGTGCGCACAAAGGGGATTTTCTTCGTCTCGGCCTTCGCCAGCATCCCGTGCGGCGCGTCCAGCGCCGTGAGCATGACGGGAATGTCAAAATTGCCCTGATGGTTCGGCGTGAAAATGACGGCGCGCCCCTCGGGGATGTTCTCGCGCCCCGTCACGGTGACGCGCACGCCCGCGAGCACGAGGCGCATCTTGCACCACAGCCAGACGCACGGCATCACGAGCCTGCGCGCCTGCTCCTCTTTGCCGAGGCGGCACATCAGCGCCGCGACGAGCATCAGCGGCGTGTAGAGGATCAGCGTGAGAAAAAAGCAGATGAACCAGATCACAGTGCGAACGAAAGCCATCGCGCCCGTGCCTCCCTTTTTTGTGCAGATTGTGCAACGATATGATATATCATACAATATTTCACAAATTTTGTATACCCTCTTGCGCGCCGCGGCGCTTGCTTTTTCCCCTTTGCGTGTGCTATGATGGGTTCGTTTACAAAAAATGGAGGGATCTTCATGCCGCGCGCGCTTGCGCTTCGCGATCCGTCGCGCCCGTTCGGGCGCTTTCTCGTCTCGTCCGTGACGGCCGCCGCCGTCGATCTGGCCGCGTTCGGCGCGCTGTGCGCCGTGCTCGACGGCACGATGCCGTCCGCCGCCGTCATCCTGACGGCCACCGTGGCGGCGCGCATTTTATCATCGCTCGTCAACTATCTGTGCAATTACGCGCTGGTGTTCCACTCCCGCGCCTCGCGCGGGCGCAGCGCCGTCAAGTACGGCGCGCTGACGGCCGCGAAGACGCTGTGCAGCGCGCTGGCCGTCGCGGCGCTGGCGGCTCTCGCGCCCGAAGCGCCCGAGCTTTTGTTCAAGATCCCCGTCGACACCGCTTTGTTCTTCGTGAACTACCTCGTGCAGAAGCATTTCGTCTATTGAACGCAAAAAACCGCGTGCGTTTTCGCACGCGGTTTTTTGACATGCGTATGTTGGCCTTTGAAACCGTCCCCTGCGGCTTGTTTCTCAGCGCGCTCCCCTCAAAGGGGCTCCAGCCCCCTTGTGCGCGTCCAGTAGGCGCTCATGGACGAGCCGGGGACCTCCGTCAGCTCCTCGCCGAGGAACGGCAGGCTCGCGGCGTCGAACGCGCGGGCCTCGTCCTCGGTGCAAAACTCGATCTCGGCGTAGTAAAATTCCGTCGGCAGGCCCTCGTCGACGCGGCTGACCTCGAGCGTGAGGCCGCCGGCGTCGTACGTGCGGTAGTCCTTTGTGATGAGGGGTTTGCCGATGAACGATTCGAGCCGCGCGAACAGTTCGGCGGAGATGTCTGTCTCGATCTCCTCGCGCACGAGCGTGCCCGCGCCCTTGAAGCACAGGACGTACGACGGCGCGCCCGCGCCCGTCTTCTCGCGGATGCGGACGGTGGGCGCGACGGAAATATAGCCCTGCCGCATCGCGGCGCGGCTTTTGCACGGCAGATCGGGGAAATCCGCGACGAGCCATTTGCGTTCGATCTCCAAAATCTTGTACCTTCTTTCGTTTTCCTGTATGATAAGAATATCGTAAAGCAAAAGGAGAATGCATCCGATGAAACAGCAAAGACCGTATCCGGCGTTCACCGTCACGGCGAAGGCGGCGCGCTCGCTCGCAAACGGCCACCCGTGGGTGTATGAGGACGAGGTGACCGCCGCGCCCGCGTGCGAAAACGGCTGCGTCGCGGACGTCGTCAGCGAGAAGGGCGCGTACCTCGGCACGGGCCTCGTGAGCCTGAAAAGCAAGATCCGCGTGCGCGTGTTCTCGCGCAACGCGTCCGACGTGTTCGACGCCTCGTTCTGGCGGCGGCGTCTCGAGCACGCGTGGCAGTACCGCAAGGTGGTGATGGGCCCGGACGTGACGAACTGCCGCCTGATCTTCGGCGAGGCGGACCTCTTCCCCGGCCTGACGGTGGACCGCTACGGCCCGCTACTCTCGGCGCAGGTGCTGAGCGTCGGGATGGAAAAGCTCAAGCCGCTTCTCTTCCCGATGCTGGCGGACGTGCTGCGCGCGGACGGACAGGACGTGCGCGGCGTGTTTGAGCGAAACGACGTGGCGCTGCGCGAGCGCGAGGGTCTCGAGCAGTACAAGGGCTGGTTCGACATTCCCGGCCTTGCGCGCCCGGAGTCGGCGCTCGTGGACATCGTCGAAAACGGCGTGCGCTACACGGTGGACGTGGAAAACGGCCAGAAGACGGGATTTTTCCTCGACCAGAAATACAACCGCCGCGCGGTGGCGGCGATGGCGGCGGGGCGCACGGTGCTGGACTGCTTCACGCACACGGGTTCGTTCGCGCTGAACGCCGCGAAGGGCGGCGCGAAAAAGGTGACGGCCGTGGACGTGAGCGAGTCGGCGTGCGCGATGGCGCGCCACAACGCCGAGATCAACGGCGTGGCGGACCGCATGGAGTGCGTCGCGGCCGACGTGTTCGAGCTGCTGCCGGCGCTCGCGCGCGGGAGCTACGACTTCATCATCCTGGACCCGCCGGCGTTCACGAAGTCGCGCAAGACGGTTTCGAACGCGCTGCGCGGGTACAAGGAGATCAACACGCGCGCGATGCGCCTTTTGCCGCGCGGCGGGTACCTCGCGACGGCCAGTTGCAGCCACTTCGCCACCGACGCAGATTTCCGCGCGATGCTGGCCTCCGCCGCGCGCGACGCCGCCGTCCAGCTGCGCTGCATCGAGGCGCGCGGCGCGGCCCCCGACCACCCCGTCCTCTGGGGCGTGCCGGAGACGGAGTATTTGAAATTTTACCTCTTCCAGGTTTTTTAACAGGCGCTTATTGCCCTTTGGCACCGTCCCCTGCGGACGGGTAAGCTTTTCGCTCCCCATTGAGGGGAGGTTTTTGACAGGCGCTTATTGCCCTTTGCACCGTCCCCTGCTTGCCTGTATGTGAACTGCGTCCCCGTTTTTTGGGGACGCAGTTTTTTTCATCAGCTGCCGGGGACGGCTGTCGAGGGCGTCAGACGCCTGTCAAATACGCGTGGGCGCGCTTGAGTTCGTCGGGGATGGAGATGTGCTGGGGGCAGACCTTCATGCACTTGCCGCAGGCGACGCAGTGGTCGGCGTGCGATTCGGCCGGGATGTCGTTTTGATACTGTCTGCGCGCGCCGGCCTCATCGTTGTAGATGCCGCCGTGGTTCCAGACGCGGAACGTGCCGGGGATGTCGACGCCCGCGGGGCACGGCATACAGTAGCGGCACGCGGTGCACGGGACGCGGGTGCGGGCGCGGTAGAGGCGCGCGGCCTCGTCGACGGCGGCTTTTTCCTCGTCCGTGAGCGGCGCGAGGGACGAGAACGTGGCGAGGTTGTCCGCGACCTGCGCCTCGTCGCTCATGCCGGAGAGCACGACGGCGATGTTGTCGAGGCCCGCGACCCAGCGCAGTGCCCACGACGCGGGCGACCAGTCCGGATGCAGGCGGTCGAACGCCGCGCGCACCTCCTCGGGCGGGTCCGCGAGGCTGCCGCCCTTGACGGGCTCCATGACGACGACGGGCACGCCCTTGCTCTTTGCGAGCGCGACGCCGCGCAGGCCCGCCTGCGTTTCGGCGTCCATGTAGTTGATCTGGAGCTGGCAGAAATCCCAGTCGTACGCGGCGAGCACCTGCTCGAAGACGGGGTAATCGTCGTGGAACGAGAAGCCGGCGCGGCGGATCTTGCCAGCGGCCTTGAGCTCGTCGAGCACGGCGAACGCGTTCATCTTCTTGAGCGTTTCGAAGCGCTCGGCGTTGACGGCGTGCATCAGATAGAAATCAAAATAGTCGGTGCCGAGTTTTTTCTGCTGCTCGGCGAAGAGGTTGCGGAATTCTTCCTCCGTCTTCGCGATCCACAGCGGCAGCTTCGTCGCGAGCAGCGCCTCCCCGCGCGGCTTCGTGCGCAGCCATTCGCCGACGACAAGCTCCGACTCGCCGCCGTGATACGGATACGCCGTGTCGTAATAGCGGACGCCCGCGTCCCACGCCTCGTCCAGCATTTTGATCGTGCGCTCGCGGTCGATGCCACCCTCCGCGTTGAGCGGGAAGCGCATACAGCCGAAGCCCAGCGCGCTGACGCGCGCGTCGCCGATGTTGCGGTATTCCATATTTGACTCCTCCTCTGATCATTCCTTGTAAATGCCGAGCGTCGCGTCCAGCCAGCGGCGCGCCAGTTCCAGCCATTGCGCGCATTCCGGCTGCGTGCCGTTGCCCTCGGCGCGCATCGTCTCGGGCGTTGCGAGCGAAAGGCCGTGATACCCGTGCGGGAAGATGTGCAGCTCCGCCGGGACGCCGCAGCGGTGCAGCGCCGAGAAGAACAAGACGCTGTTTTCGACCGGGACGTGGCCGTCGTCGGCCGTGTGCCACAAAAATGCGGGCGGCGTGTCCGCCGTCACGCGCGTCTCCAGCGAAAGCGCCCCGGCCAGCGCGGCGTCGCACTGTTCGGGCGCGCCCGTCGTGAGATGATCGAACGAGCCCTGATGCGCAAATTCCCCGCTCGTAATGACGGGGTACGAGAGGATCATCGCGTCGGGCCGGATGGCGCGCGGCTCCTCGCCCAGCGGGCCGTACAGCGCCGCGTCGTTCCACAGCGTGCCGGACGTCGCGGCCAGATGACCGCCCGCCGAAAAGCCTGCCACGACGACCTTGCGCGGGTCGATGTGGTATTCGGCCGCGTGCGCGCGCACGTGCGCGATGGCCATGGCCAGCTGCAACGACGCGTCCGGCCAGTGCGCGGGCGCGACGGCGTAGTCCAGCACCGCCGCGTGACAGCCCATCGCGACAAATTGCAGCGCCACGGGCTCGGCTTCGCGCGGGGACACAAAGCGGTAGCCCCCGCCCGGGCACACGATCACGACCGGACGCGTGCGGTCCGGGTCAATGCACCCCTCGTTTTCCAGAAAATATGTTTTCAGCTTTCCCTGCGTCGCGGCCCCCCGCGGCGCGAGCAAGATCTCTTCGCAGATCACCTGCGCTCTCCCCCTCCGCAATTCGATTTGATTTGATTATAATTCCCGCCCCCGCCCCCGTCAAGTTTTGACATGCGTACCTGCCCCTTTGCAGCCGTCCCCAGCGGATTATCAAAAAACGCGCCCCCCGAAAACGGGGAGCGCGCTGATTGGCAAGCAGCAGGGGACGGTCACAAAGGCCCAAGCCGTCCTGTCAAAAACGCGCTCCCCAAAACGGGGAGCGCGCTGATTGGCAAGTAGCAGGGGACGCTGCCCAAGGGCAGCGTACGCATGTTAAAAAAGTTTGGGGCGGGGGGTGTAGGAGGTGTGGAGGATGTGGTGCGCCTTCTCGCCGCCCGGCTCGCCGAGATACTCCGCGTAGATCTTCTTGAGCAGCGGGTTCTCGTGGCTCTTGCGGATGACCTTCGCCTCGTCCTCAGAATAGAGGGCCTTCGCGCGCAGGGATTTCAGATCGACAAAATTGCGCACGCTCGCGGGCTGCGTGGGCTGGCCGCCGCCGTTGACGCAGCCGCCCGGGCAGGCCATGAACTCGACGAAGTCGTAGTGCTTGCGGCCGCTCTTGATGTCCTTGAGCACCGCGTCGCAGTTCGACAGGCCGGACGCGACGCAGATGTTCAGCTTCAGGCCGCCGATCTCGTAGGTGGCCTCCTTGATGCCCGCCGTGCCGCGGACGTCGTGATACTCGACGTTCGGGGCGCTCTCGCCCGTGACCAGCTCGACCGCCGTGCGCAGCGCGGCCTCCATGACGCCGCCCGTCGCGCCGAAGATGACGGACGCGCCCGTGGACTCGCCCAGCGCGGGATCGAAGTCCTCGTCAGGCAGGTCCGTGAAGCGGATGCCCGCGCGCTCGATCATGCGCGCCAGCTCGCGCGTCGTGATGGAGATGTCCATATCCGGCATTCCCTCGCCCGCGGCGCTCATGTCGTCGCGGCCGACCTCGAACTTCTTCGCGGTGCACGGCATCACGGACACCGAGACGATCTTGTGCGGGTCGATGCCCATCTTCTCGGCGTAATACGTTTTGGTCAGCGCGCCGAACATGCCCTGCGGGGACTTGCACGTGGACAGGTTCGGGATCATGTCGGGATAATACGTCTCGCAGAACTTGACCCAGCCGGGGCTGCACGACGTGATCATCGGCAGCACGCCGCCGGTCTTGACGCGCTCGACAAACTCGGACGCCTCCTCCATGATCGTGAAGTCGGCGGCGGTGTCGGTGTCGAACACGGCGTCGAAGCCGAGGCGACGCAGCGCCGCGACCATCTTGCCCTCGACGTTCGTGCCGATGGGCATGCCGAACGACTCGCCCAGCGTGGCGCGCACGCTCGGGGCGGTC
>CALXIU010000257.1 GCA_944388415.1 uncultured Ruthenibacterium sp.
ATGGCGGCAAACATGGCGATGGAGATCAGGAGTGCGGAAGAGATTTTGCTGATGCCGGGATTGTAGATGATCCTCCAGACCGCCAGATACAAAAGGGGGATACCGCTGATGAGGACCGTGACCCATGCGGGGTCAAAGGGCAAGACGCTCAGCTGGATCGGCGTGCCGCCAAATTCCTCCGCCAGATGGGGCACAAGATCAATCAGCAAAAAAACGCCTGCCACAATGGTCATGGGCAGCCCGGCCAGCAGGTCATTGATCTTCTTTACCATCGTTTTTCCTCCCGTCTGTACGGCATTCCGGCCGGGATGTCCTCTCTTGACGGATGCCGGATATTCCCGTACAATGAATGCGATAGCAAACACTTTGTTCTCTTTAATTGTATGAAAGCGTTTTTTGAAAAACAATGGACCATTTCTTCCCGGTGTTTGCTACGGAACATTTTGCGGGATTTGTACGGAAGGAGGATCAAATGGACCGGCGTCAGCGGAAAACCAGAACGGCTATTTTCTCAGCGTTTACGTCCCTTCTGGCGGAACGATCATACAGCAAGATCACGGTGCAGGAAATCATCGACGCTGCCAATGTGGGGCGCACCACCTTTTACGCCCACTTTGAAACCAAAGACGATCTGCTGAAAGCATTATGCGAAGAACTGTTTGGACATATCATCGGCAGCGCCATGGACTGTACCCATACCCACGGGCTGTACTCAGACGGGAGCGCCCCGGAATCGGTATTTTGTCACTTGTTGCAGCATTTACAGGAAAACGACAAGAATATCATTGCGTTGCTTTCCTGCGAGAGCAGCGAAATCTTCCTGCGCTTTTTCAAGGACAGCTTGAATGAGCTGGTACGTTCCCAATTCATCAACCAGAACCGAAAAGCGAATACCGACATTCCGGAGGACTTTTTGATCAACCACATCTCCGGCAGCTTTGTGGAAATGGTGCTGTGGTGGATCAGAGGTCGCCGGAAGCAGACGCCGGAGGAGCTTGACCGCTATTTTCGCGCCGTCATTGAACCGATCATATGAAAACATTGTGAGAATGAGGACCCGGTCCGTGTTTTCCTGTATACACAAATTGCTCTCCCCGGCGGATGTTCCGCCCGATTCACTCACTGGAGGGGCGGCCTCCAGGGAAGTGGCCGGTTCCTTCTCACTCTGAGAGCTGCCCTGCGCAGGGGGCAAATCGATGTCCGCATCGGGGGAAGGATCCACCGAACCGCAGGCGGTCAGGCAGAGCGCAAGCAGACTGATCAGCAGAAAGCCCGGCGCTTTTTTCATGAGTCTCCTCCTTTTTGCGTTGATGGGTAACAAGGGGGCAGATAAGACGCGCCCTTACAAGGAATCAGCCAAAATAGTCGGAAATTTCCTTCATTCGTGCCATCTGATCCACCCGGAAGGGGCATCGATGGTTACATTGCAGACAGTCTTGCGCATGGAGCGCCAGACCATGGTAGTGCTCCGCCGCCATGGGGTCTCCGTTCCGGGCGAGGTCGCAGTATTTGTTCACCAGCCCGATATCGACCCCCGCCGGGCAGGGCTTGCAGTGGTTGCAGTAGACACAGCGGCCTACGGCATCCGCGGGGCTGAAGGAGCCGATCAGGGAATAATCTTTCTCCGCGTCGGAGGCCTCAAAAAAAGCGCAGGAGGTGCTCCGCCTGTTCCACGCTGCTCATGCCCGGAAGCACTGTCAATACGCCGGGGCGGTCCAGCGCATACTGCATACATTTTGAACAGGAGGCGATGGTCATGGAGCTGCGTCTGTTGAACTATTTTCTGGCAGTGGCCAGAGAACAGATATGATCCGCCTTTTTGCACGTGCCGCGAAAAGCGCACAGGGAAAATATCCCGACATTCACTGCCACATCCGCAGCGGAAACGCCGCTTTTGTGCAGGAGCATCTGGACCGCGGCCTGATCGATTTCGGGGTGGTTTACGGCCCGGTGGACCCGAATGTGTACAGCGCCATCAAACTCCCCATCCGCGACACATGGGGCGTCCTGATGCGCAAGGATGCTCCGCTGGCGGAAAAGTGTGTGATCCAGCCCCGGGATCTGTGGGACAAGCCGCTGATCCTGTCGGCGCAAAAAGCCGATGCCTGGCCCATGTCCAACTGGTTTGAACGGGACATCACCAAACTGAATGTAGTGGCCACCTACAATCTGGTGTTCAATGCCTCGCTGCTGGTGGAGGAAGGCCTGGGATACGCCCTCTGTTTTGACAAACTGATCAATGTCAGCGGAAACAGCGATCTGTGTTTCAGACCCCTGTCGCCGAATATGGAGGCGGAGGCGTCCATCATCTGGAAGCGTTATCAGGTGTTCTCCAAGGCCGCCGACTGTTTTTTGCGGGAATTGGAAAAGGTCCTGCAGGAACGCTCCGGCGCGGCAAATGAAAACCAGTGAACGGCTCCCCGCTTGTCATCCAGTATGCCGTACTGTCTAACAAGTGGGGCGCCGTTCGCCCTTGAGTCCCGCTTTGTTGTTTACATCTCCGATTTGATGCGGCGCAGCGCGTTTTTCTCGAGACGGCTGACCTGTGCCTGACTGATGCCGATCTCGCTCGCGACCTCCATCTGCGTCTTGCCGGAGAGGTAGCGCAGCGCCATGATCTTCCGCTCTCGCTCGGACAGATGCGAGACGCTGTCCCGGAACTGGATGTCGGAGATCCAGCTGTCCTCGCCTCCCGCCGTCTCGCGCACCTGATCCATCAGGAACACCGCGTCTCCGCCGTCGCTGTACAGCGGCTCGAACAGCGACACGGGCTCGACGACGGATTCGAGCGCGAGAGACACCGCGCGCAGCGGCAAGCCGACTTCCTCGGCGATCTCACGCAGATACGGCTCGCGCCCGAGGCGCTTCTGGAGCGCTTCCTTCGCCTGCATCGCGCGGAACGCCGTGTCGCGCAGCGAGCGGGACACGCGCATCGCGTTGTTGTCGCGCAGAAAGCGACGGATCTCGCCCGCGATCATCGGCTGGCCGTATGTGGAAAAGCGCAGCCCGAGCGACGGGTCAAAGTTGTCGATGGCTTTCATCAGGCCGATGCAGCCGACCTGAAAGAGGTCGTCCGGGTTCTCGCCGCGCCCGGCGAATTTCTGCACGACGCTGAGCACAAGGCGGAGGTTACCGCAGATCATCTCCTCGCGCGCCGCCGCGTCCCCCGCGCGCACGCGGCGCAGAAGCTCTGTCTTTTCGCTCTCCCGCAGCACTGGAAGCTTTGCCGTGTTGATGCCGCAGAGGTCCACCTTCTGATAATGCAATCGCGCCCACTCCCGCCTGTTTCGTATACCGGGAGTATGGGGCGCGCAGGGCAAAACATGCGCTGGATCGTCTGGTAATACTTAGCAGCAGTGCTCGAGCTCGCTGCGAAGCCGCTTGATGATGCGCTTTTCAAGGCGCGAGATGTAGCTCTGCGAGATGCCAATGAGGTCCGCGACCTCCTTCTGCGTGTGCTCCTTGCTCCCGCCGAGACCAAAGCGCAGGTTCATGATCGTGCGCTCGCGGTCGGGCAGGCGCTCCACGGCCTGGCGCAGCATGTCGCGCTCAGCCAGCTGCTCGAGGTCGGCCCCCACCTGATTCTGATCGGTGCCGAGCACGTCCGAGAGAAGCAGCTCGTTGCCGTCGCCGTCGATGTTGAGCGGCTCGTCGATGCTGCTCTCCTGATGCCGGTTCGCCGCCTTGCGCAGATACATCAGGATCTCGTTTTCGATGCACCGGCTGGCGTACGTCGCGAGCTTGATTTTCTTCGCGGGCTCGAACGTGTTGACGGCCTTGATGAGGCCGATCGTCCCGATGGAGATCAGGTCCTCGATGGACGCGGTCGGCGTCTCGAATTTCTTCGCGATGTAGACGACGAGGCGGAGGTTGTGGACGATGAGGAGATCCTTGCTCGCGGGGTCGCCGCGCGCGAGGCCGCGGAACGTCTCAGCCTCCTCGTCGGGTGTGAGCGGGGCGGGCAGCGTCTCCGGGCCGTTGATGTAATACGCGCCGCCGCCCCCTTGCAGGCGCTCGGCCAGCGCGCGCAGCGTGTCGAGCAGGCGTTCCTTCCATCCCATTGCCATTCCCTCTCTCACGTTTGATACAAACTTGCCGCCACAATGGCGCAGAACTGGCCGTCCGCGAACCGCTCGCGCGAGAACGCGGCGCGAAGGCGCGGCGGGCTCTGCGCGCCCGGCAGCGAGAACGATTGCAGCGCCGCCGTCGGCAGCACGCTGAGCCCGCCCGCCGTGCGCACACCGGTCAGCGACAGGCCGCGCGGCGTGTCGAGCAGCGTGCCGCGCTCAAAGTAGGCGTCGAGCGCGGCGCGCAGGGGTTCCGGCAGCTGCGCGCTGACGCCCGGGTAGCTGAACAGTACGAGCGGCGTGCCGAACGCCGGGTCGCTGGCGCGAAAGCCGCTGTCGAGCAAAACAGTCCCGGCGACGGGCGCGCCCATCACCTCAGCGGTGAAGCTGCGCAGCGTCTGCGCGCTGCCCGCGCCGAAGAGGTAATCCCACGCCTCGACCGCCGTGTACACGCCGAGGACGCACAGAATCAGAAGCACCGGCGACACGCGCAGATACACCGCGCCGTTGTTGACCGCGACGCCGCGCACCCCCGTCTGCGCCGCGGCGAGCGCGGCCGCCGCGCACAGCATGTTGGCCGTGAAATACGCCCCAAAGGTCTTTATGTACACGCGCAGAGCGTCAAACGGGAACGCGATGCGTACGATTGACGCGGCGAGCGAGAGGCTGAGCGTCGCCTGAAGCGGCCGCGGAAGCGGCGGGAGCAGGATCACAAGCGATGAAAACCCCGCCGCCGCGCTGGCGGCAAGCATCCGCTGCCACCGCTGCGGCCTGCGCGCGAACTGCGCCGCGCAGCGCAGCAGAAACCAGCCCGTGATCGTGTTCACAAGAACGAGCACATCGACATAGATCACACCGTACACCGTATCACCGCCCTTGTCTCAGTGTACGACGGCGTGCGCGCAAAAGATGTCGCACCCTGCCGTGAGGCGCAGACGCAAACGGCGGGGCGCTCTCCCGATGGGAGAGCGCCCCGCCTCAGACGGTTGAAAAAAAGCGGCTGTCTGTCAGCCCGTGACGGGCTCGGTGCCGAAATACGCGCAGATGGCGTGGTAATAGGCGAGCGCCGCGGCGCGGCAACCCTCGGCCGACGCCCACGCGTTGCAGTCGGCCTGATCGGACAAAAAGCACTGTTCGACGAGCACGGCCGGCGTCTCGTTTTTCTCCAGCACGCCGAACGTCACCTCGGAGCGCACGGATGTGTCGCTCGCCTCGGCGATGATCTTGTTGTACGTGCCATCGCCGTTGTCGACGTAGTAGGCGTAGCGCACGCCGGACAGGCCGCGGATCTCCGCGCCCGCGGCGCTCATGGCCGCGACGATCTCGTTCGCGAAGCGCAGCGAGTCCTCGTGCGTCGCGCGGCCCGGCGTCTGCGCGTAGCACTCGAAGCCGGAAGCGGTGAGCGTCTCGTCATAGTTACCGTGAATGCTCAGAAAGAGCGCGGCGTTATTGTCGTTCGCGACGTCGGCGCGGCCCGCGACGCTCATTCCCTCGCCGTTTTCGCGCGTGCGAAGCGGCGTGAAGTTCGGGTCGTTTGTGAGAAGCTCCACAAGGGCGTCCGTCGTCGCCTCGATCATCTCCACCTCTGTGACGTACCCGCTGTCCGTTCCAAGGTCGATGCCGCCGTGGCCGGGGTCGATGACGACGGTGTAGGGCGGGCCGGACGACGGCTCGGCAGCCGCCGACGACGGGACGGAGACCGCGGTTGGCAGCGATTCGTCCTCCTTCAGCAGGATCGAGCCGAGCATGAAGCACAAAATGACGAGCAGCACGCCGGAGGCGAAAAAGCCGAACGGGCGGAACAGCCCGCGCGAGCGGCGCTTGCGGCGGCGCGATGTGTGACGGCCGGACGAGGGACGCCGCGCGCCTGCCTGCGAGCGGCGCGCGGCTTGTCCGGCCGGCTGAGGCCGCGCGCTCTGCGGGACGCGCGGCGAAACCGGTGGCAGTGGCTGGGTGCGCTCACGGCGCACATCCTGTGACGGGCGGCGCGCAGCCTGAGGCTGGCGCACATTCCGCGATGGTCTCCGCGCATCGTACTGCTCTGACAGCCGTCTCACCGGGCGCGGTTCGGACGGACGGCGGCGCTCCACGCGGATCTCCCGTTCTTCCTGCTGCAAGCACATCGCCCTCCCTTCCGTTTTTCTGACCTCGCTTATTCTACAGGATAAATGTGTCGAAATTGTATCCGGCGCAAAAACCGGCGGCGGATTTCCCGCAAAATTCACGTCTTCTCAATGTATAACGACGGCGCGGCGTCCCACTTCGTCAAAACTGCGCAGAAAATTATCGAGATCGGCGCGGCGTTCGCCCTCGAGGGGGTCGGCGAGCACGCACATTGACTCCCCCATCCCGGTGAGGACGAGGCAGTGGAGATTGACGAACGGGGCGATCGTCTCGCCCGTCGCGCTGTCCACCCATGTGAAGCTCCCGCTCGTGCGCGGCGGCGAGAAGTCGAGCGTCGTCCACACGATGACGGGGTCGCCCTGCTCAAGGTACGCGCGCAGGCCCGCCTCCGTCACGCCCGTGACGTCCACCGCGCGCAGCGCGCTGCCGCGCTCCGCAAGCAGCTCGTTCGCGCCCGCGCACAGCGGCGCGGCAAAGCAGTAGAAGCCGCGCGACGTGGCCGGGTCGCCGGGGTACGCCGTCTCCGGGTCGGCTCCCGTCCGCGCTGGGCCGGATTCGTCGAACTCGACGCGCGGGATGTAGCCGTAGGCGAGGTCCATCTTGTCGGCGGGGATGCCGTTGTAGTTCAGCACGGCCGCGAGGCTCGCGGCCTCGCACCCGTTCGGAAGCTGCGGGTTCTGATATACGGTGTCGACGGGAAGGCCCGCAAGAAGCCAGTCGCCGAGCTGCGCGGCGCGCACGATGCACGCGCACAGCGCGAGGAGCGCGATCCACAGCAGCAGCGCCCTCGTCCGGTGCGCGCGGCGCTTTTTCCGCCTCGCGCGCGGCGAAGCCTCCCGGCGCGGCATCGTGCAGATGGTACGTCTCATCGTTGCTTCCATGGTTCTCCCTCCCTTGTTCTGATGCGATCTTACCACGGAAATGTAACGGTTTTGTCTCCGCGGTGTATCGCTTTTTCGTGCTCTCACACCAATAGACGTGTTTTTTCGCGTTTTGTTGCAAAAAAATGCGCCCCGCCAAAACGGCGGGGCGCGGAGCGCTGTTACGAGAGAAAGAGGACGCGCAGAATGAGCATCGCCACGACGCCCGGCGCGCCGAGCACGACGGCGGCGAACGACGTGCACCAGTTGACCGCGATGCCGACGCCCGTGTACGACGCGAACAGATTGACCGCGCCGAGCGCGCCGACGCCGCCCGCGGCGCTGAGCAGCGCGCCGCGCCACGGCCGTTTGGAGCGCGCCAGCACGGCGCAGACGCACACGAGGCACACAGCGGCAAACACCGCCGCGCAGAGAGAGACCACAGACATACCATCACCTCGTCCCATTTGTATGAGACGAGCCCCCGGTTTATGCGGGGATGAAATCGACGTGGCCCTGCGCGACGTCCGCGCGGACGGCTTTGACGCGCAGCGTGTCACCGATGCGCCACGTGCGGCCGGATGCTTCGTCGCGCAGGCAGACGCCGTCGACGAGCACGAGTTCGCGCGGGGAGAGCTCCTGCGCGCGGACGAGGCCCTCGACGGAATTTTCCAGCTCGACGTAGACGCCGAACGACGTGACGGACGAGATGACGCCGTCAAATTCCTCGCCGAGCTTCGAGCGCATGAACTCCGCCTTGTAGCATGCGGCGATGTCGCGCTCGACCTGCATCGCGGTCACCTCGCACGCGCTGGACTGCGCGGCGGCCTCGGCGGAAAGCTCCGTGAAGCGGGACGCAAGTTCGCGGCTGTCCATCCCGGCGCACACCTGCGAGAGGATGCGGTGGATGACAAGGTCCGGATAGCGCCGGATGGGCGACGTGAAATGCGCGTAATCGGCCAGCGCCAGACCGAAATGACCCTTGGGCGCGGGATCGTACTTGGCCTTGGCCATGCTGCGCAGCACGCCGGTGTGGACAAAGCGCTCCACGGCGCTGCCGCGCGTGTCGGCAAGGAGCTTTGCAAGCTCCAGCGGCGTGGGGCTCTCGCCCGCAAAGCTGTACGGCACGCCCGCCGCCGCAAGGGCGCGGCGCAGCGAATCGATGCGGTCGGCGTCGGGCGCCTCGTGCACGCGGTAGACAAACGGGATTTGCAGCCGACGCGCGAGCGACGCGGCGCACGTGTTGGCGCAGAGCATAAATTCCTCGATCATGCGCTCGGCGGTGCCGCGCGTGCGGCGGGACACGCCCACGCAGACGCCGGACGCGTCGATGTCGAGCGCGGCCTCACCGCTCTCGATCTCGATCGCGCCGCGCGCACCGCGCAGCGCGTGGAGCTTTTCGTACAGCTCCCGCATGACCTCGAGCGTATCGGCGACGTCCGCGTATTTCTCGCGCACATCGCCGCCGGCCGTGCCGTCCAGAATGGCGTTGACCTCATCATACACGCCCTTGACGCGCGAACAGATGACGGTCTTGCTGAAATTGTAGTCGACGATGCGGCCCATCGAATCGAGCTGCATCACGCACGAGAACGCGAAGCGGTCCTCGCCCTCGTTCAGGCTGCAAATGCCGTTCGAGAGCTGACGCGGCAGCATGGGCACGACGCTGTCGGCATAGTAGACGGACGTGCCGCGGCGCATGGCCTCGCGGTCGAGGCGGCTGCCGTGCGCGACGTAGTAGCTGACGTCCGCGATGTGCACGCCGAGGTGGTAGCCGTCGCCCGCGCGCTCCGCGTACACGGCGTCGTCGATGTCCTTCGTGTGGGCGGAGTCGATCGTGAAAATGGGCAGCGCGCGCAGATCCTCGCGGCCGCGGATGTCTTTTTCTGAAATGGACGAGGGCATTTCGCGCGCGTCCGCGCGCACCTTGTCCGGGAAGCGGCGCTCGATACCGGCCGAGTACAGGATGGCCTGCGCACAGTGCTGCGCCTCGTCCGCGTCGCCGAAGCGCATCGCGACGCCCGCGCGGTGGTCGTCATAGTCGTCGCCGCGCTCGAGCAGCACGATGGCCGCCTTTTCGCCGGGACGCGCGCCGCCGTCCGCGCTCTTTTTGATGAGGATGCGCAGCGAGGGGCAGTCGTCCGGCTCAAGGTACAGTCTTCCCTCCGCCTCCCGCACCGTGCCGACAAACGCCTCGCGCGGCTGCGTGACGGCGCGCACCGCGCCCTCTGCCTTCGCGCCGCCCTGCGCGGGATGCACTTCGACGAGGATGCCGTCGCCCGGCATCGCGCCGCCGAGGTCGCGGCCGGGGATGAAGATGTCCTCCCCGCCGTCGTCGGGGCGCGCGAAGCCGAAGCGCGCGGTCAGCTTGACGAGCGTGCACGGACGCGTCTCGCCGGACGCCGCGAGCGAATACACGCCCTTGACGCTCTGCACCTTGTTTTTCTTTTTCAGCTCGTCCACCGTGCGGACGACCTTTTTATCATTGCCGAGTTTTGATTTCAATTCCTTGATCGTCCGCGGCTTCTTTTCAAGCTCGCGCAGAATTTTGGACTTGATACTCATGCTTCCCTCATTTCTCCGCTGTAAAAACGCCCGCCTTCTGAGACGAAAGGCGGGCGTGGATCAAACCTGTTTACAATCTTATTGGGCAAGGACGCTGAACACGCCGACGAGCAGCGTGCAGACAAAAAACACGATGCCGGCATAGCGCGTGTACTTGGCCAGGATCGCGGTGTTGCTGCGCATACGCGACTCGCCCATCATCATCTCGCCGCCGCCGATCGCGCCGGACAGGCCGTTGCCCTTCGAATCCTGGAACAGGACCATCAGAATGATCGAAATGCTGGCGAAAATCAGAATGACGCCGGAAACGATCTCCAAAACACTCATGCGTGAAACCTCCTCAATCAATGCAGAAAATATCATACCATAGATTTATCCGGATTGCAAGAGGCTTTCTTCCTCGCGCCGCAAAATTCCGAATAGACGAACATCAGCCCCTGCGCCGCAAGCATCAGATAGAGCGGCCACTGGTTGACGAGCTGCCGGTGATTGGATTCCCAGAGCATCATGAAGAGCCAGAAGCCGCACAGCGCCAGCGGCGGCGCAAACCGGGCAAGAAGCGGGCTCTTTGCGCGCAGCGCGAGGAACGCGCCCGCCGCCCCGAGAAGCGTGAGCACAAGGTACATGCTGTGGGACAAATTGTTGTAGAGCGCGTAGAAGCGTCCGTTCTCGAGCACCAGTTCATACACCCATCCGGCGGGCGGCGAATCGTCCTGATATTGATAGCTGTAGCTCATGTCGGCCGTTCCGCTGCCGAAAGTGCGGCACGTCTTGCGGTAGAGAAGCCGCAGGTATCCGCCCGGGCCCATCTCCTCCAAGCGCTCCCGGATGACGCGGAGATTGTTGTCCACCCTCTGGTCATACGGAACGCTGCACGTGATGAACCACTCGTCGTATGAGCTGTAAGAGCCGTCGCCCTGCAGGCCCATCATCAGCCAGTGCGTGACAGGCATGGCTTCTCCGACGCGGGACGGGTCCAGCACAAGCTCATCCGCCCAGACGCCGAACGCGGCATTGATGCCGAGCGCCATCACCGCCGCGGCCGCGAGCGCGGGAACTGCGCGGCGCAGACGGCCGGAAAACAGGATCTGCGCCGCCAGCGCGACGGCCGCAATGAGGACGGTGACCTTGATCTGCCACCCGAGTCCGAGACAGGCGCCGGCGAGCGCGCCCCAGAGGATGCGGCCCCGCAGCGCGGCGGCGCGGGAGGCACGCAGAGCGCACAGCAGCACGCAAGGGATGACCCAGACGGAATACGTATCCGTGTACGAGACCGTGCTCTGGAAATAGACCGGCACAAAGCAGACGGTCAGCAGCAGGAAAAAGAGCGCACAGTCGCCGCCCGCGAGCTCGTCCAGATAGGCAAATCCGGCGGCGATCATCAGGGCGAACAGCAGATGGCCGACAAGGCAGGCGGCAAAGTAGTAATCTGTAAAGCCGACCGCGGTCAGAGCGCGAAACAGGAGCTGCAGCAGGAGGAATTCGCCGAGGTTGTTCGGGTAGTGATGGAGATAGCTCTCATACACGTCGAACGCCTCGCCGTTCCCCTCCGTGGCAAAGACGACCGCGCCATGAAACACCTTGCCGTGGTCGTACATCGGGTTCGGCACGGTGGAGAGGCCGACTGCAAGCTGGACGAAAAAGACCGTCAGAAGCACGCCGGCCAGGATGCGGCGGCGGTGCGCCAGCACCCAGTCCCGCTGTTTCGCGTACAGGAACAGCGCTCCCGCCAGCACGATCCCCCACGCGGCCATCAGCATCAGCTGGAACAGAGGGCGGTAATCAAAAATCACGTTGTGAAACAAAACGGCAAGGAAAATCGCGGCGTACAGGACGCCGTAAACGCCCCAGACAAACCGCGCGAGCCTCGGCGTGCGAAGCGGCTGCACAGCTCTCTCCCCTTTCCTCAGCCCAGCGTGGTCTGTTCCGCGAGATCCTCCGCGCGCAGCAGAGCGCCCGCGGCGGGCAGCGTGCGGACGCGGAAGCGGTGCGGGTTCGCAAGCTCCAGCTCCGCGGCCGGGCGCACGCCGGCGATAGTCTGGTTCTTCTTCAGCGTGACGACGCCGACGCCCGCGGTGTTCTTCGTCGTCTTTTCCGAGATCTGCGCCGTGTTCACCAGCAGCAGCCGTCCGCCCGTGGTGCGCACGGCGAGCTCCGTCTCGTCAGTGAGGTGCATCATGCACACAAGCTTCTCCTTGTCGCTGTACGCGTTGACGAGCTTGCGGCGGTTGAGCTTTGTGGCGTAGCTGGCAAGCGGCACGCGCGCGGCCTTGCCGTTTTCGAAGAAGAACAGCATGAAGCCCGTGTAGTCCTCCGTGACGACCATGCACAGCGGGCTCTCGCCCTCGTCCATGCCGAGGCGGGCGGGGATGAAGTCGCCCAGAAGGCTGGCCTTGCCGTCGTCGAAGTCCGCCGCGCGGCATTTGTAGACCTGCTGGCGGTCGGTGAAAAAGAGCAGCTCCGCGCGGTTCTTCGTCTCGACGCGCAGCGCGATCTCGTCGCCCTCCTTGAGCTTCTGCTCGCCGGACATGCGCAGCGACTGCGGCGTGATCTTCTTAAAATATCCCTCGCGCGTGAAGAACACGGTGACGGGATAATCGGGCACGCCGTCGTCCTCCTCGTCGTCGCCCGCGAGCGCGGAGTCGTACAGGATCTCGCTGCGGCGCGGCTGGCCGTACTTCTTCGCGACCTGTTCGAGCTCGCCGATGATGATCTTCTTGATCTTCGCGGGATTTTTCAGGATGTCCTCGAGCTTTGCGATCTCCTTTTCCAGTTCCTCGATCTCCTGCGTGCGCTTGAGGATGTATTCGCGGTTGAGGTGGCGCAGCTTGATCTCGGCGACGTACTCCGCCTGCGTCTTGTCGATGCCGAAGCCGATCATCAGGTTCGGCACGACCTCGGCCTCCTCGGCCGTCTCGCGCACGATGCGGATGGCCTTGTCGATGTCGAGCAGAATGGCCTCAAGGCCGCGCAGCAGATGCAGGCGGCGGCGCTTGCCGTCGAGCTCGAACTCCGTGCGGCGGCGCACGCAGATGATGCGGAACGCCGACCACTCGTTCAGGATCTCCCGCACGCCCATGACGCGCGGCATCCCGGAGACGAGGATGTTGAAGTTGCACGAGAACGAATCCTCGAGCGGCGTCAGACGGAACAGCTTCGCCATGACCTTGTCGGGGTCCTGCCCGCGCTTGAGGTCGAGCGTGAGCTTGAGGCCGTTGAGGTCGGTCTCGTCGCGCATGTCGCTGATCTCGCGCACGCGGCCCGCCTTGACGAGCTCCGCGATCTTGTCCATGATGGCCTCGACCGTCGTCGTGGGCGGGATCTGCGTGACCTCGATCATGTTGCCGTCCTTGACGTAGTCGTACTTCGCGCGCACTCGCACGGAGCCGCGGCCGTTCTCGTAGATGTTCGCGATGTCGTTTTCATTATAAAGGATATAGCCGCCGCCGACAAAGTCCGGCGCGGGCAGCGTGGACGTGAGGTCGTGGTTCTTGTCCTTCAAAAGCGCGATCGTCGTGGCGCACAGTTCGGCGAGGTTGAACGAGCAGATGCTCGAGGCCATGCCGACGGCGATGCCGAGCGTGTTGTTCGCGAGGATGGTCGGGAACGTCACGGGCAAGAGCGTCGGCTCCTGCGTCGTGGCGTCGTAGTTGTCGACAAAGTCGACGGTGTTCTTGTCGATGTCGCCGAACAGCTCCGTGCAGATGTCCTCGAGCTTCGCCTCCGTGTAACGCGACGCGGCGTAGGCCATGTCGCGGCTGTACGCCTTGCCGAAGTTGCCCTTGCCGGACACAAACGGCGTCAGCAGGCTCTCGTTCGAGCGCGCGAGGCGCACCATCGTGTCATAGATGGCGGCGTCGCCGTGCGGGTTCAGGTGCATTGTGTTGCCGACGATGTTCGCGCTCTTCGTGCGCGCGCCCTTCAAAAGGCCCATCTCGTACATCGTGTACAGCACCTTGCGGTGCGCGGGCTTGAAGCCGTCGATCTCAGGCAGCGCGCGCGACACGATGACGCTCATCGCGTACGGCATGTAGTTGGTCTCCAGCGTCTCGGTGATGGGCGTCTCCAGGACGCTGCCCGCGTCGAGGATCTCCACGCCTTCGCCGAGCTGCGGGCGCGCAATGACTTTTTTGGGTTGTTTTTTCGCCATAGTTTCCCCTTATCTCATCCAGCGTTCAGGAGAGGTCGAGCTCGTCGAGATACTCGTAGCCGTGGTTCGCGATGTGCTCCTTGCGGCCGGCGAGGTTGTCGCCCAGCAGCAGGTCGAACACCTCGGCGGTGCGCTTCGCGTCCTCTGGCATCACCTTGATGAGGCGGCGGGACTCGGGGTTCATCGTCGTGAGCCACATCATCTCGGGGTCGTTCTCGCCGAGACCTTTCGAGCGCTGGATCGTATATTTTCCGCTGCCGATCTTCGCGAGGAACTCCGCCTTTTCGGCCTCGGTGTACGCGAAGTACGTGCGGTCCTTCGCGGTGATCTCGTACAGCGGCGACTCCGCGATGAACACGTACCCGTCGTTGATGAGCGTCGGCACCAGCCGGTACAGCATCGTCAGAATCAGCGTGCGGATCTGGTAGCCGTCTACGTCGGCGTCGGTGCAGATGACGACCTTGTTCCAGCGAAGATTCGCGAGGTCGAAGCCCGCGAGGTCCTTCTTCGCCTTGCCGGACAGCTCCACGCCGCAGCCGAGCACCTTGATGAGGTCGGTGATGATATCGCTCTTGAAGATGCGGTCATAGTCCGCCTTGAGGCAGTTCAGGATTTTGCCGCGCACGGGCATGATGGCCTGATATTCGCTGTCGCGGCTCTGCTTGACGGCGCCGAGGGCGGAGTCGCCCTCCACGATGTAAAGCTCGCGGCGCGTGACGTCCTTCGAGCGGCAGTCGACGAATTTCTGGACGCGGTTCGCGATGTCGAGCTGCGCCGTCATCGTCTTCTTGATGGACTGGCGCGTCTTCTCCGCGTGCTCGCGGCTCTGTTTGTTGACGAGCACCTGCGAGGCGATCTTCTGCGCCTCGTCCGGGTGTTCGATGAAGTACACCTCGAGGCTGTGCTTGAGAAATTCCGTCATCGCCTGCTGGACGAAGCGGTTCGTGATGGCCTTTTTCGTCTGGTTCTCGTAGCTGGGATTCTTCGAAAAGCAGCTTGAGACGAAGATGAGGCAGTCCTGCACGTCGGCGAAGGTGACCTTGCTCTCGCCCTTTTTGTACATGCCCTTCGATTTGAGGAACGCGTCGATCTGGCTGACGAACGCGAGGCGCACCGCGCGGTCGGGGCTGCCGCCGTGCTCGAGCCACGAGGAGTTGTGGTAGTATTCGATGCGCTGCGCCTTGTTGGAAAAGCAGAACGCGGCGTTCATCTTCACGGTGTATTCGGGGCGGTCGGGCGTGTCGCGGCCCGCCGCCTCCGAGTGGAACACGCGCACGGGCGTGATGCTCTCAAGGTTCGCGATCTCCTCGACGTAGTCCTCGATGCCGTGCTCGTAGTAATATTCCGTCTTTTTCTCGCCCTCGGCCGCCTCGTCAGTGAATACGAAGCGCACGCCCGCGTTGACGACGGCCTGCCGCTTGATGACGTCGTGATAGTACGACGCCGGGACGTCGATGTCGGTGAACACCTCGCGGTCGGGCTTCCAGCGGATGCACGAGCCTGTCTTTTTGCGCGTCGTCGGCTCCTTGTGCAGGCCGCCGACATTCTCGCCCTTTTTGAACTCAAGGTGGTAGTGGAAGCCGTCGCGGTAGACGTCGGCTATCATCCACTCGGACGAGTACTGCGTCGCGCACAGGCCGAGGCCGTTGAGGCCGAGCGAGTACGCGTAGTTGTTCTCATCCGTCGCGTACTTGCCGCCGGCGTACAGCTCGCAGAACAGCAGCTCCCAGTTGTAGCGCTGTTCGCGGTTGTTGAAATCGACGGGCATACCGCGGCCGAAGTCCTCGACCTCGACCGACCCGTCGCGGAAGCGTGTGACAAGGATGCGGTCGCCGTAGCCGTCGCGCGCCTCGTCGATGGAGTTTGATAAAATCTCGAAAATGGAGTGGGCGCATCCGTCCACTCCATCCGATCCGAAAATGACGCCCGGGCGTTTGCGGACACGGTCCGCGCCCTTGAGCTGTGTGATGGTTTCGTTCGTATAAGCCTGTTTTTTGGCCATGAATGCCTCCCGGATTTACTTCAGCAGCATGTGGACGCACAGCGCGGCGATCACATAAGCCATCGAAGCGCCCGCCGTGATGAGCGGAGCGAATTTGAGGATGAAGTCGGCGGTCTCGTCGCGCATCAGCGACACGGCGGGCGCGCTCTGCGCCTCGCGCAGCGCCTCCGACAGCGCCGTGGTGGAGATCACGCGCGTCTGCGCGGTGTTGAGTTCGCGCGGGGTCTCGTCCTGCACCGCCTGCTCGATGTTGCTCTGCGCCGCGCGCGCCACGCTGGACGCACCCGTGCCCTGCGCCTGCGCCGCCTTGAGGCCGGCGCGCACCGAACCGTACAGCGCGCGCTTGTCCGCGCCGCACTCGCTGCACGTGTCCGCGCCGTGGCCGATGTTGTAGTTGAACGCGCCGCACGTGCACACCCAGCCGTCGGGCAGATTGCACGGCAGATAATGCGCCTGCTTGAAGCGCAGCGCCTCATTGACGTAGTTGACCGTCACGGGCGGCAGTTTTTTCATCGGGGGCAGATCGACGTTCTCGCAGCGCAGCAGGCTGTAGCTGCGGCCGGTATCGTACTGCGCGCGCACGAGGTTGACCTCGACGCTGCCGATGCGCTCCTCGCTGACAACGACGGCATCATCGGCGCCGAACAGCTCGCCTTCGCCGACATTCAGGCCGTCGTAGACGAAATCATCCTCTAAAATGACCTCGCCCTGCGGCGATTTGCAGCGAAAATGCGCGGTGAACGACGTCAGCGTGTCCACATGCACGTTCTTGAACGTCAGAGTCGCGACAAGCTCGTCCGTGCCCTCCATGCGCAGCAGCTCCACGCGAACAAACTGGACGGGGCTTCCCTTCGAATAATACCGCGCGCGGGACTGCGCGACCGGCGTAAACTGATAACCCATACAGGATTGCACCACCTTATATAAAATGAAGCGATTGTATCATTGCAGAAGATCCTTCTTCGGTCAAAGATTTATTGTACCACAAAGAGGGGTCGAAATCAACCGAACCGCTCTCACAGGCCGAAGCTGCGCAGCCAGCCGTACACCGTCGGCGCGAGCCAGAAGCAGCCGAAGCCGATTACGAACACGCCCCACGCGTACAGCGCGGGCGGACAAGGCGCGGCGCGGGAGTCGAGTTTTTTCTCCAGCGTACCGCCGCGCAGGGGCAGCTTTCCCACAAGCGCCGCGAGCGGCACCGCGCTGAAACCGACGCCCGCCAGACGGTATGCGTACGGGATCAGCGAGAAATAAATGTCGTTCGTGCGCACGGTCTCCTGCGCGCTGAGCAAAAGGCCGGCCCATTCGCCGAGCACTCCCGCGTCGAACAGGTTCGCCTCGATCTGACCGGGAAAATGGTACGCGATGAGGATGAAGAACGACGCGGCGAACACCGCCTGCAGCACGCACCACCACATCGGGTGCGGCGACTTCGCGGTCGTCAGCAGCGCGAACGGCGTGAGCAGGATGAGCCACTGCGGGTGCCACTCCACACACAGGAACAACAG
>CALXIU010000258.1 GCA_944388415.1 uncultured Ruthenibacterium sp.
ACAACGCATTCACGAACGACATGGCGCACTGGAACATTCAGAAAGCCATCGAGTACCACGACATGCTCAGAGCGGAAAAAGCGGAACTGTTCGCCCGGCTCGACGCAAAACTCGGCCTCGCGGAGGCGTATGCCACGTGGACGGGAGCGGTGGACCGCGTCTATCTTCCGCAGCCGCGCGAGGACGGCGTCATTCCGCAGAATGCGACTTACCTCACACTCAAGGACGTGGATCTGACCAAATACAAGAACCAGGATCACGTCGGCAGCCTGTTCGAAGACTACAATCTCGAGCAGGTCAACAAGATGCAGGTCACAAAACAGGCTGACACGCTGCTGCTGTTCCTGCTGATGGAAAACCTGTTCGACCTGCGCACGAAAAAGGCGAACTGGGATTATTACGAGCCCCGCACGCTGCACGACTCCAGTCTTTCGCTGTCGACGCACTGCATCATTGCTGCCGATATGCACGACAACCGGCTCGCGTACGAACTGTTCCAGCGCGCGGCGTTCATCGACGCAGGTCCGGACATGAAGTCCAGCACGCCCGGCATCCATGCGGGCAGCATCGCGGGCATCTGGCAGTGCGCTGTGTTCGGCTTCGGCGGCGTGCGGATGCTCGACGGCCGCCTGCGCATCCGCCCGGCGCTTCCCGAGGCATGGAGCCGCCTTGAGTTCACCATCTTCTGGCACGGCAGCCGCCTGCACGTCGTCGAGACGAAAGGTTCTGTCGTTGTGGAGAAGCTGTCCGGCGCGTCGGTCACACTTGAACTTGCAGGCGAGGAGGTCACCGTGGACAGCCGCGTCGAAAAGAAGCTGTAACAAGCAGAAAAGAAGATTTCTCGAAACGGGCGAAAACATTTTCGGAAACTGACGCTTTGCAGCAAAAACGGTTTCGAAGATTGGCAAATCGGCATATTGAATCGAAAACGTTTTAGCACTATACTGAAATCACGCCAAAAAACGTTTTCGGCAATGGCTTTTGGTTACATCAGGAACGGTCAATCAGCAAAAGAGTCACACGAACAAAAGGAGGACAAGAAAATGAAAAAGATTTTGGCATGGGCCGCGGCGGCGGCTCTGGCGCTGTCAATGACGGCGTGCGGTTCCACGAGCTCTGGCTCTCAGCTGGCGGGCAGCACCGGCGGCGAAGGCGGCGAGGGCGGTTACGCAGGCACGACGCTCACCGTCGGCATCTGGGGAGGCAACGACCAGGAGGCGGCGGCCATCAATCAGGTGAAGGCCGACTTTGAGGCGCTCACGGGCTGCACTGTCGAGCTCAAGACGTACACCGATTACAATACGCAGATCCAGGCCGACTTCATCGGCAAGACCGCACCCGACGTGTTCTACGTCGACGGAAACATGTTCCCGTTCTACAGCCAGCTGGGCGTCATGGAGCCGCTGGATCCGGCCGAGATGGAGGCTGACAAGTACTATGAGAACCTGATCGGCGCGTTCACCGCCGAGGACGGCACGCTGTACTGCATCCCGAAGGACGTCTCAACGCTGGCTCTGTACTATAACATCGACCTGCTCGAGGAGGCCGGCTACACGGCGGACGACATCCCCGCGACATACGAGGAGATGCCCGAGTTCCTGTCCGCGCTGCAGGCGAAGATGGACGAGCTGTACGGCCCGAATCAGATCGCCGCGATGACTTACAATCAGGATCTGTCCCGCAATATCCCCATCCTCACCAACGGCGGCGCCGAGATCTGCGACGCGGAAGGCAACTCCACGCTGTCGAACCCGGATGTCGTCGCGAATCTTGAGTTCATGCTCAACTTTGTGCACGAGGGCCTGTGGAAGACCCCGGCGGATATGGGCCTCGGCTGGAACGGCGAGGTGTTCGGCACCGGCAAGGCCGTCATCATGGAAGAGGGCAACTGGGTGTACGGCACGCTCGTGAAGGACTACAGCGACATCAACTTCGGCGTCAAAACCATGCCCACGTACAAGGGCGTTGAGGCCTCGATGAGCTTTACCGTCGGCTACGGCATCTTTTCGGGATCCGAGAACAAGGAACTTGCCAAAGAGTGGATCAAGTATGCCTGCGGCATCGACGGCATGAACACCTGGTGCTCCGACGCCGGCTGCCTGCCCAGCCGTCCCGACGTGGCCGAGGCGATGGATGTGGAGAGTGACCCCGTGTGGGCAATGCATTCTGAGATGACCTCCATCGCCATCCCCTGGCAGATGGAAGACACCTGCTCCATCATCAACAGCGCGTATCAGAACTTCCTGCCGCTGGCCGTCAGCGGTGAGATGAGCGCTGAAGAGGCCATGGTCCAGGCGGACCAGCAGGCCAACAGCGAGATCGCGAACGCCGGCTGATTTCGCACGACCATGCGCCCCGCCGGTCTGGTTGACCGGCGGGGCGTTTCAACGGCGGACAAAACCGCCGTGAGAGGAGGAAGACCATGCCTGCAACGACGAAGTCTGCCCAGCGGCAGCGCAAGTACACCAAATCGAACTATCAGGAATTCCGGCAGGGCTATCTGTTCCTGACGCCCGCCATCATTATTCTCGGCATTTTTATCGCGGCGGCTGTTTTGTTCGTCGTCTATCTCTCGTTCCACAAGGTCAACCTGTTCACCGGCGAGTACACCTTCGTCGGGCTCGACAACTACACCCGCCTGCTCGGCGACGGCATGGCCCGCACGGCGCTCAAGAACACGCTCTCGTTCGCGGTGATCGTCGTGCCCATCCAGACCATCCTCGCGATGATCATCGCGTCGGTGCTCGACAGCAAGATCAAGGGCCGCTATCTGTTCCGCACCATCTATTTTCTGCCCACGCTCACGTCGTCCAGCGCGCTGACCATCATCTTCATGTTCATGTTCAGCGTCACCGGCCCCGTGAACAACATTCTCATCCGCATGGGATTTCTGGAGACGGGCATCAATTTCCTGAACGATCCCAGCTTTGCGCTCAAGGTCATCATGGTGATGAACATCTGGTCCACGATCCCGCAGTACACGACGATGTACCTCGCCAGCCTGCAAGATCTTCCCGGCAGCATGTACGAGGCCGCCAGCATCGACGGCGCGGACTCCATCCGCAAGTTCATCTACATCACCGTTCCGTACCTCAAGCCCATCACGACGTACGTGCTGCTCACCGGCATCATCGGCACGCTGCAGATGTTCGACCAGGCGTACATCTTCTCGAACGGCTCGGGCGGCCCGGCCAACTCCACGCTGACGGTCTCGCTGCTCGTCTACCGCTACGCCTTCGGCACGCAGAACGCCATGGGCTATGCGGCGGCCATCGCCATCCTGCTCGCCGTCATCATCATGATCGTGTCCTTCACCTCGGAAAAGCTCAATGCCTCCGAGAGCGACTATTGATCGGGAGGGTATCGCCATGAAAGAGAAAAAAGCCAAGGCCCCGTCACTCGGGCGCGCTATGCTGTACGTCATCCTTATCGCGGCCGCATTCCTGACGCTGTATCCCTTCCTGTGGATGGTGGCCGCGTCGTTCAAGCCCCTGAAGGAGATCGTCGGCGGCAACATGTCGCTCATCTCGCCGAATATGTCGCTTGACAACTACACCTACATCCTCGGCCGGTCGTCGATGTTCACGCGCTGGTTCTTCAACTCACTGTTCGTGTCCGTCATCGGCACCACGCTCAACGTGTTCATCAACACGATGGCCGGCTATTCGCTCAGCCGCCTGCACTTCCCGGGGCGCGACAAGATCCATCACTTCCTGCTCGTGCTGATGATGGTCCCCGGTCAGGTGCTGCTCATCCCGAACTACCTCATCCTACAGAACCTCGGCATGCTCGACAGCTACACCGCGCTCATCATCCCGTCGGCCGCGAACATCGGCAACATCTTCCTGATGCGCCAGTTCTTCGTCAACTTCCCCAAGGAAGTGGAGGAGGCCGCCAGCATCGACGGGCTCGGACGCTACTCCCGTTTCTTCCGCATCAGCATGCCGCTCGCCCGCCCGACCATCGCCACCCAGGCCATCTTCGTGTTCATGGGCTTCTGGAACAGTTTCACCGGCCCGATGCTCTACATCAAGAGCGAGGCGAAATACACCCTCACCCTCGGTCTCCAGAGCTTCCAGTCCCAGAACGCCGGCACGATGTGGAACCAGGTCATGGCCGCCGCGTGCATCTCGGTGCTGCCCATCATCATCATTTATCTGATCTTCAACAAATTCTTCATGGTAGGAGTGCGCATGGATGGAGAAAAATAAACTCCAGGCTGTCATCTTCGATCTCGACGGCGTCATCACCGACTCGGCGAAGTATCACTATCAGGCGTGGAAAATGCTGGCCGCCAGGCTGGACATTCCCTTCGACGAGGCGTACAATGAAAAACTGAAAGGCGTCTCCCGCATGGAGAGTCTCGAGCTGATTTTGCAAAACGGCAATGCTTGCGAGAAGTTCACGCCGGACGAAAAGGCCGCGCTGACCGACGAAAAAAACGAATTTTACAAGCAGTTGATCCATCAGATCATGCCCGCGGACATCCTTCCCGGCGTGGCGGTTTTCCTCGCCGAACTGCGCGCGGCGGGCGTGCGCACCGCCGTCGCGTCCGTCAGCCGCAACGCACCGTTCATCCTCGGACGGCTGGGCGTCACGGACAGCTTCGACTACGTGTGCGACGCGGCCGCCGTCGAGCGCGCCAAACCCTTCCCGGACATTTTCCTCTCGGCGGCGGAGCACGTCGGGGCGGACCCCGCCGCGTGCGTCGGTGTCGAGGACGCCGAGGCCGGCATCCGGGCCATCAACGCCGCGGGCATGTTCTCTGTCGGCGTCGGCACCGCCGACCAGATGCGGGAGGCAAAGCTCATTCTCTCCGGCACGCACGAGCTCTCGCTCGCGCGTATCCTCGAGGCGTCCGGCCTCGTCTGAAATGCCATATCAGCCCGCGCCCCGACAGGATCGTCTGCCGGGGCGTTCGGCGTCACAAAAAAGGAGAATCGACAATGGAACGCACATGGTGGAAAGAAGCCGTCATCTATCAGATCTATCTGCGCAGCTTTCAGGATTCGAACGGCGACGGCGTCGGCGACATTCCCGGCATCCTCTCGCGCCTCGACTATCTGCAAAAGCTCGGCGTCACGGTGCTGTGGCTCAACCCCTGCTATCCCTCGCCTGACGTTGACAACGGGTATGACATCTCCGATTACTGCGGCATCGCCCCGCGCTTCGGCACGATGGAGGACTTCGACCGCCTACTCGCCGAGGCGCACCGCCGCGGCATGAAGCTCGTGATGGACCTCGTCGTCAATCACACGTCCAGCGAGCATCCGTGGTTCAAAGAGAGCCGCAAATCGAAAGACAATCCCTACCGCGACTACTACATCTGGCGTCCGGCGAGGGAGGGGAAGGAGCCCAACAACTGGGGCTCGCATTTCACACCGTCCGCGTGGGAGTTCGATGAGGTCACAGGCGAGTACTATCTGCACCTCTTTGCGAAAGAACAGCCTGACCTCAACTGGGAGAACCCCGCCGTGCGCCGCGAGGTGTGGAAGCTGATGCGGTTCTGGCTGGACAAGGGTGTCGACGGCTTCCGTATGGACGTCATCAATCTCATCAAAAAGCCCGCCGGCCTGCCCGACTCGCCGAAAGCGCCCACGTGCGCCGAGGGCTATTCGTTCGACTGCGAGCTGTACGCCAACAACCCTGGCCTGTGCAGATTCTTCCGCGAGATGAACAGCGAGGTGCTGCGCGATTACGACGTGATGACTGTCGGCGAGACGGCGCGTGTCACGCCTGAATTTGCGCTTAACTACGTTGGCGAGCCGGAGCGTCTGCTCTCGATGGTGTTCCACTTCCAGATCGTCGAGCTGCGCGATCATTTCACGTGGGGCAAATTCAAGGCCATCCAGCGCACATGGGCCGAAAAGCTGTGGGGCCGCGGTTGGAGCAGCCAGTTTTTGCAGAACCACGACCAGCCGCGCTGCGTTTCCGTGTACGGCGACGACGGCGCGTACCGCACCCAGTCCGCGAAGCTGCTGGGCACAATGCTGCACACACTGCCGGGCACGCCGTACGTCTATCAGGGTGAGGAACTCGGCATGGCGAACACGCCGTTCACCGACATCGCGCAGTACAACGACATCAACGCGAAGTTTGACTACGCCGAGCTGATCGCCGCGGGCTCGACGAAGGACGAGGCGCTGGCCGTGCTGAACCGCTACAGCCGCGACCATGCCCGCACGCCGATGCAGTGGGACGCATCGCCGAACGCTGGCTTCACCGCCGGCACGCCGTGGCTGATGGTCAACCCCAATTATACGAAGGTCAACGCCGCCGTGCAGGAGACGGACCCGGACAGCGTGCTGAATTACTACCGCCGCCTCATTGCGCTGCGCAAAAAGTGCCCTGCAATG
>CALXIU010000259.1 GCA_944388415.1 uncultured Ruthenibacterium sp.
CGCAAAATCGGGTGTTTTTTCGCCGGAAAAGGGTACTGGGGGAAACCAATAAGCATCCCCCGCGCATCGCGCGGGTGGTGCGTTTGGTGTCCCTCAGGAGGCTGTCGAACTTTTTCGACAGCCTCAAAGCTCCCCGTCCGGGGAGCTTTTTTCTATCCTCCCCATTGAGGGGAGGCACTGGCGTTCCCTCCCGCAGGGGACGGCAATAGAGGCCAACAAACGCCTTACAAAACTTTATGGAAGAACGCCGCGGCGGAGCGGACTTTCTGCATCAGGTCGTCGAAGGCCTCGGGCGTGAGGCTCTGAGCGCCGTCGCACTTGGCGTGGGCGGGGTCGTTGTGCACCTCCACCATCAGGCCGTCGGCCCCGGCGGCGACGGCGGCCATCGCGAGCGGCTCCACCATCCACGCGATGCCCGCGGCGTGGCTGGGGTCGACGACGACCGGCAGATGCGTCTTGGACTTCAGCATCGGGATGGCCGAGATGTCGAGCGTGTTGCGCATGCTCGTCTCGAACGTGCGGATGCCGCGCTCACAGAGGATGACGTTCTTGTTGCCGCCCGCCATGATGTACTCGGCGCTCATCAGCCACTCCTCGATCGTCGCCGAGAGGCCGCGCTTGAGCAGAATGGGCTTGTCGAGCCTGCCCAGCTCTTTCAGAAGCTCGAAGTTCTGCATGTTGCGCGCGCCCACCTGGATGACGTCCACGTCCTCGAACATCGGGATGTGCTCGGTGTTCATGATCTCCGTCACGATGGGCATGCCCGTGGCCTCGCGCGCCTCGCGCAGCAGCTCCAGCCCCTCGGCGCGCATGCCCTGGAACGCGTACGGCGACGTGCGCGGCTTGAACGCGCCGCCGCGCAGAAGGGACGCGCCGCTCTTTTGCACCGCCTTCGCCACGTCGATGATCTGCGCCTCGCTCTCGACGCTGCACGGCCCCGCGATCACCGCGAAGTGCCCGCCGCCGATCTTGCGGCCGCACACGTCCACGACCGTGTCCTCCGGGTGGAACTTGCGGTTCGCCTGCTTGTACGGCTCCGACACGCGGCGCACGTCCTCGACGGCCGAGTTCGCGCGCACCCAGTCGATGTCGACGCTGCTGGTGTCGCCCACGAGGCCGATGATGTGCGTGTGCGCGCCCTTCGATTCGTGGATGGACAGGCCGTTTGCCTCGAAACCGCGGCACAGCGATTCAATGTCCTTCTGGTTCGCGTTCTGCTTGAAAATGACGATCATGATTTTTCCTCCTCTGAATTTCCCCGCGAAAAACAAAAGCGGCCCGGCAGCGCTCTGCGCTGCCGGGCCGCGGCCTTCCTTCGCCGAGGGTTACTCCCGCCCGGTTTCGGATGCGGCACGACAAACAGAGCCATTGCCGGTAAAGCAATAGCCGTAATAGAAGTAAGCCTTCTTTGTCAGCATCGTGCGCGTCATACAAAAAACCTCGCGGAAACAATTTACTTGAGTGGAGTATACACAAGCGCCGCCTGTTTGTCAAGCGCGCTTGCATTTTTTCACATTCCGGCGTATCCTTGTGGAGAAAACGAGGTGCACAGAGATGGCGAAGCAGACGAAGACGAACGCGATGCGGATGCTGGAGACGGCGGGCGTCGCGTATACGCAGCACGAGTACGACTGCGCGGACGGCGCGATCGACGGCGTGTCGGTGGCGAAGAAGACGGGGCAGGACCCCGACCGCGTGTTCAAGACGCTGGTGACAGCGGGCGCGTCGGGCGGGCACTATGTGTTCGTGATCCCGGTGGCGGCGGAGCTGGATCTGAAAAAAGCCGCGAGGAGCGTGGGCGAAAAGAGCGTGGCGATGCTGCCGCTGGCGCAGCTGACAGCCGTGACGGGCTACGTGCGCGGCGGGTGCAGCCCGGTGGGGATGAAGAAGGCGTTTGCGACGCGGCTGGACGAGACGGCGGTGCTGTTTGAGACGGTGCTCGTGTCCGGCGGGCGGCGGGGATTGCAGGTGGAGCTTGCGCCCGACGACCTGCTGGGCGCGTGCGGCGGCGAGTACGCCGACCTGACGCGGTGATGCGCCGCCAAAAAACTGCCAGAAAGCGCGTGAATTTTTGTAATATTTACAAAAATGTAAAAATACGCGCAGTTTCCCATTGCAAAGGGAATGTAAAAACGGTATCATAGAAACAGATATTTCCTGCTGTGAGGAGGAGTCTCTTGTGAGTGGTTTGCAGCTGCGGGGCGCGCGCCGCAAGGGGCGTCGTGCAACCTTTTTGCACCTTCTGCGGGAAAATCGCGCGTCCGTGCATCTGTGCGGGGCGAAGTGCAAAATAAGTGTCTGAAAAAGAGCCGAAGTGCATCGCGCACCGAGGCTCTTTCCATTTTCTGACGTTTGAAAAGGAGCGCAAAGTATGAGTTTGAAGAAAGTCGCCGTCATCATGGGGTCTGATTCCGACTGGCCCGTCGTCAAAGGCTGCTGCGCGCAGCTGAAAAGCTACGGCATCCCGTTCGAGGCGCGTGTGATGAGCGCGCACCGCACGCCCGCCGAGGCGGCCGCGTTTGCGAAGAGCGCCGCGGACGAGGGCTTCGGCGTGCTGATCGCCGCCGCGGGCATGGCCGCGCACCTCGCGGGCGCGCTGGCCGCGAACACGACGCTGCCGGTCATCGGCATCCCCGTCAAGGGCGGCGCGATGGACGGCCTCGACGCGCTGCTGGCCACGGTGCAGATGCCGACGGGCATCCCTGTCGCGACGGTGGCTTTGAACGGCGCGAAGAACGCCGCGGTGCTGGCCGCGCAGATGCTGGCGCTCTCGGACGAAACGCTCGCCGCGCGCCTGCGCGCGGAGCGCGAGGACATGGCGAAGACCATCGCCCAAAAGAACGAGGCGCTTCAGGCCGAAGCCGCCGCGCTGTAAATTTGCCGGAACACATTTTTATTTATAGAAAGCAAAGAGAGGAAAACGATCATGGAAAAACGTGAACAGCTGTACGAAGGAAAAGCCAAGAAGGTCTTTGCGACGGACGACCCCGCGCTCGTCATCGTCGATTACAAGGACGACGCCACCGCCGGCGACGGCGCGAAGAAGGGCACCATCCGCGGCAAGGGCGTTGTGAACAACAAGCTGTCGAACAACCTGATGCAGATGCTGGCCGAAAAAGGCGTGCCGACGCACTTCGTCGAGGAGCTGTCGGACCGCGAGACGCTGGTCAAGAAGGTGGAGATCGTGCCGCTGGAGGTCATCGTGCGCAACGTGGCCGCGGGCAGCTTCACGAAGCGCCTCGGCGTGCCCGAGGGCACGGTGCTGAAGGTGCCGACGCTCGAGTTCAGCTACAAAAACGACGAGTACCACGACCCCCTCATCAACCACTATCACGCGCTGGCGCTGGGCCTCGCGACGCAGGAGGAGATCGACACCATCTCCGCGTACGCGTTCAAGGTCAATGAGATCCTGTCCGAGTACCTGCTCGGCTTCAACATCCGCCTGATCGACTTCAAGCTCGAGTTCGGCCGCCTGCCGGACGGCACGATCGTGCTGGCCGACGAGATCAGCCCCGACACGTGCCGCTTCTGGGACGCGACGACGGGCGCGCACCTCGACAAGGACCTGTTCCGCCGCGACCTCGGCGGCGAGGAGGAAGCCTACAAGGAAGTCATGGCGCGGCTTTTGGGCTGAGCGCATGCCTGCCCGCAAGGGGCGGTCTGGCGCATGTAAAATGGGAAAGGAATCGAAAGAAAGCTATGGGAGAACATTGTTTTGACAAGCTGCACGAGGAGTGCGGCGTGTTCGGCATTTACGACCGCGGCGGCGAGGATGTGGTGTCCTCGACGTACTACGGCCTGTACGCCTTGCAGCACCGCGGCCAGGAGAGCTGCGGCATGGCCGTCAACGACGGCGGCGTCATCTACAAGCACCGCGACCTCGGCCTCGTGAACGAGGTGTTCACGAAGGAGGTTTTGAACAGCTTGCCGAAGGGACAGATGTGCATCGGCCACTGCCGCTACGCCACCACCGGCACGCGCAACCGCTCGAACGCGCAGCCGTTCGTGATCCGCCACGTGAAGGGCCACATGGCGCTGGCGCACAACGGCAACCTGACGAACGCCGCCGAGCTGCGCGAGGAATTTGAGCTGGCGGGCGGCATCTTCCACTCGACGAGCGACACGGAGGTCATCGCGTACGCCATCACGCGCGAGCGCCTTGTCTCCGGCAGCATCGAGGAGGCCGTCGAGGGCGCGATGAAAAAGCTGAAGGGCGCGTACTCGCTCGTTGTGATGAGCCCGCGCAAGCTGATCGCCGCGCGCGACCCGCAGGGCTTCCACCCGCTGTGCATCGGCAAGATCGGCGACGCGGACGTCATCGCCAGCGAGAGCTGCGCCATCGCGGCTGCGGGCGGCGAGTTCGTGCGCGACGTCGAGCCGGGCGAGATCGTCGTGTTCGACGAAAACGGAATGCGCAGCATCAAGACGCTGTGCGGGCAGAAGACGGGCCTTTGCGTGTTCGAGTTCGTGTACTTCGCGCGCCCGGACTCCGTGATCGACGGCTCGTCGGTGCACCGCGCGCGCCGGCGCGCCGGCGCGTTCCTGGCGCTCGAGCACCCCGTACAGGCGGACGTCGTCATCGGCGTGCCGGACTCCGGCCTCGACGCGGCGCTGGGCTTTGCGCAGCAGAGCGGCATCCCGTACGGCATCGGCTTTCTGAAGAACAAGTACATCGGCCGCACGTTCATCCAGCCCAGCCAGAAGCTGCGCGAGAACACCGTGCGCATCAAGCTCAACCCCATCGCCGACACCGTCAAGGACAAGCGCGTCGTGCTGGTGGACGACTCCATCGTGCGCGGCACGACGTCGAAGCAGATCGTGCAGCTTTTGCGCGACGCGGGCGCGACGGAGGTGCACTTCCGCTCGTCCGCGCCGGAATTTCTGTACCCGTGCTACTTCGGCACGGACGTCGACAGCCGCGAGAACCTCATCGCCGCGAACCACAGCCTCGAGGAGATGCGCGAGATGATCGGCGTCGACTCGCTGGGCTTTTTGAGCGTCGACAGCGTGCGCAAGATCGCCGAGAACAATCACTGCGAGTTCTGCACCGGCTGCTTCACCGGCGAATACCCCGTCGACCCGCCCAAAATGACGAAAAAGAGCAAATTCGAACAGAAGATCGCCGCCGACTGACGGCGCGCGGGAAGGAGCAATCGCATGGAGAAAAGTTTTTCCGAGAGCTATAAGGCCGCGGGC
>CALXIU010000260.1 GCA_944388415.1 uncultured Ruthenibacterium sp.
CGTTCTTTTTCCTTATCGTATCACACGTCCGGCCCGCGCGCAAGTTGCAAAACGCTTCCGGATATGATATGGTAAACGCAATTGAGTTTTCACAGCAACAAAGGAGAGACACATGCTCACTGTCACCGACGTCAGTCTTCAGTTTTCGACGGGCACACTGTACAAGCACGTCGACCTCAAGTTCACCCCCGGCAACTGCTACGGCATCATCGGCGCGAACGGCGCGGGCAAATCCACCTTCCTGCGCATTCTGTCCGGCCAGCTCGAGCCCAGCACCGGCTCCGTCTCGCTCGGCTCGGACGACCGCATGAGCGTCCTCGAGCAGGATCACTTCAAGTACGACGAGTGCACGGTTATGGACGTCGTGCTGCGCGGCAACCCGCGCCTGTACGAGATCATGCAGGAGAAGGAGGCGCTGTACGCAAAGCCCGATTTCTCCGACGCCGACGGCGAGCGCGCCGCTGAGCTGGAGGGCGAGTTCGCCGAGATGGACGGCTGGGAGGCCGAGTCGCAGGCCGCGCAGCTCCTGTCCGGCCTCGGCGTTCCGGTCGACGTGCACGAGAGCGTCATGAACACGCTCACCGAACGCCAGAAGGTCAAGGTGCTGCTCGCGAAGGCGCTGTTCGGCAGCCCGTCCGTCATTTTGCTGGACGAGCCGACGAACGGCCTCGACCTCGAGTCCGTCGAATGGCTCGAGGAGTTTTTGATCGGCTGCGACGCGACGATCCTCGTCGTCAGCCACGACCGCCACTTCCTGAACGCCGTGTGCACGCACATCGTCGACATCGACTACAACAAGGTCAAGCTCTACGCGGGCAACTACGATTTCTGGTACGAGTCCAGCCAGCTGTTCCAGCAGCTCGTGCGCAACCAGAACAAGAAGAAGGAGGAGAAGATCCGCGAATTGCAGGAGTTCATCCGCCGCTTCTCCGCGAACAAGTCGAAGTCGAAGCAGGCCACCAGCCGCAAGAAGATCCTCGACTCCATCACGCTCGAGGAGATGCCCGCCTCGAGCCGCAAATACCCCTACGTCGCCTTCGCGCCCGAGCGCGAGGCCGGCAAGGACATCCTGTTCGTCGACGGCCTGACGAAGACCGTCGACGGCGTGAAGGTGCTCGACAACGTCAGCTTCATCGTCAACAAGGGCGACAAGATCGCGCTCGTCGGCGACAACGAGGCCGGCCACACCGCGCTGATGCAGATCCTCGCGGGCGAGATGGAGCCGGACGCGGGTTCGTTCAAGTGGGGCGTGTCGACGAGCCAGGCGTTCTTCCCGCGCGACAACACGCCGTTTTTCGAGGGCTTCGAGGGCAACCTCATCGAGTGGATGCGCCAGTACAGCGACGACCCCGCCGAGACGTATCTGCGCGGCTTTCTCGGGCGGATGCTCTTTTCGGGCGACGAGGTGTTCAAGCCGGCGAGCGTGCTCTCCGGCGGCGAGAAGGTGCGCTGTATGCTGTCGCGCATGATGATGACGCACGCGAACGTGCTCGTGCTCGACCAGCCGACGAACCACCTCGACCTCGAGAGCATCCAGGCGCTCGCGTCCGGCCTCGCGGCGTTCCCCGGCAACGTGATCGTCGCCTCGCACGACCACCAGTTCCTCGACGAGGTGGCCAACCGCATCATCGAGATCCCCGCCGCGGGCGGCTGCCTCGACCGCGTGGGCAGCTACGACGAGTTCATCGCGTGGAAGAAGGAGCGCGGGCTGTAATGCGTGCGCGCACGAAGGTCTTCGCCATGCGCTGGGGCGTCATTCCGGCGTCGACACTTTGAAACACAACAGGGGCCGCTGCGCATCCGCGCAGCGGCCCCTCGGTTTGCCGGTAGGCCTCAATGGAGAGGCAGTGGCCCGCCCGTCCGCAGGGGACGCTGCCAAAGGGAAACGAGCGCATGTCAAAAAGGGGAGATTTTGCCATCCGGGGAGCGCGCTGATTGGCAAGCAGCAGGGGACGGCATCAAAGACCAACAAGCGCATGTCAGTTATCCGTGAACGCGCACGGCGCGCGCGGCGTTCGCGACGGCCAGCAGCGCCACGCCGACGTCCGCGAAGATCGCCAGCCACATCGGCGTGTAGCCGAACGCCGCCAGCACCAGCACGACGCCCTTCACGCCCAGCGCGAAGATGATATTTTCGCGCACGATGGCGTGTGTGTGGCGCGCGATGCGCACCGCCGACGCCAGCTTGCCCGGCTCGTCCGTCATCAGAACGAGGTCGGCCGCCTCGATGGCCGCGTCCGACCCGACGCCGCCCATCGCGACGCCGATGTCCGCGCGCGCCAGCAGCGGCGCGTCGTTGATGCCGTCGCCCGTGTAGAGGCTCACGCCGCCGAGACCGTCCGTCAGTTCCTCGTACGCCGCCACCTTCTCATGCGGCAGCAGCTGCGCGCGGTATCCGTCCAGCCCGACGGCCTCCGCCACGCGCTTTGCCGTCGCCTCACTGTCGCCCGTCAGCATGTAACAGTGCTGCACGCCCAGCGCGCGCAGCTCGTCAATGGCCTCCTTCGCGCCCGGCTTCACCTCGTCCGCGATCGTCAGCGTGCCGAGGAACCGCCCGTCGCACGCGACGTGCGTCACCGTGCCCTCCCGCGCGTCCTCCTGCGCGGGCGCGACGCCGATGTGCTCCATCAGCTTCGCGTTGCCCGCGGCGTACGTGTGCGACGCCGTCTTCACGATCAGCCCGAAGCCGGCCTTTTCCTCCAGCGAGACGATCTCCTCGCCGTCGTCGGACGAGGCGCAGTACGCGCGGATCGACAGCGCGATCGGATGATTCGAATTGCGCTCGCACACGGCGGCCGCGCGCAGCAGCTCCGCCTCGTCCGCGCCGCTGGCGCACCGCACGCCGCGCACCGAGAACTTGCCCTGCGTCAGCGTGCCCGTCTTGTCGAACACGACGGCCGCGGGCGCGCGCAGGCGGTCGATCACGTCGCCGCCCTTGACGAGGATGCCGTTCTTCGCGGCGCCGCCGATGCCGCCGAGAAAGCTCACCGGGATGCTGATGACCAGCGCGCACGGGCAGCTCACAACGAGGAAGATCAGCCCGCGGTAGAACCAAGAGAAGAACGTGTCAAGCCCGAAAAACAGCGGCGGCACAACGGCGATCAGCGCCGCGAGCCCCATCACGGCGGGCGTGTAGACCTTCGAGAAGCGTGTGATGAATTTCTCCGCCTTCGCCTTCTTCTCGCCCGATTCGCTGACGAGCTGCAAGATCTTCTGCACCGTCGACTCCGCAAACACGCTCGTCACGCGGCAGTCCAGCAGGCCCGACATCGCCACGCTGCCCGACGCGAGCGGCGTGCCCGGCCGCGCCATCACAGGGATGCTCTCGCCCGTCAGCGCGCTGGCGTCGACGCTGCCCTCGCCCGACACGACGACGCAGTCCAGCGGCACGCGCTCGCCCGGCTTGACGCGCACGACGTCGCCCACCTCGACGCGCTCCGGCGCGAGCACTTCCTCCGCCGCGCCGCGCACGACGCGCGCGAACTCCGGCCGGATATCCATCAGCCCCGCGATGCTCGCGCGGCTCTTCGCGACGGCCATGTCCTGCAACGTCTCGCCGATGTTGTAGAAGATCATCACCGCCACGGCCTCGGCCCACTCGCCGACCGCGAACGCGCCCACCGTCGCGACCGCCATCAGGAAGTTCTCGTCAAACCACTCGCCGTGCACGATGTTGTTCACCGCCGTCGCGATGACCTCGCGCCCCACGAGGAAGTACGCCGCCAGATACAGCGCCAGCTTCAGCGCCGCCGGCATCGGGATCAAAGCGCCCGCCGCCACCAGCGCGACGGAGACCGCCATGCACACGGCCGTGGCGATCAGCTCGTTCTTTTCATGCTCGCGCCCGTGGTCGTGCCCGCAGCCGCAGCCGTCGCCGTGCTCGTGCCCGCACGCGCACTCCGCGCCGTGCCCGTGGTGATGCTCATGATGGTGTTCGTGCCCGTGTTCATGCCCGTGCTCATGGGAATGCCCGTGCTCATGCTTGTGTTCGCTCATCCGTGCCACCTCATTTCATTTTCGCAAACGCGTCGACGACCGTCTTCAGGCTCTCGATCGTGCCCTGTTCGTCGCCGCTGCGGAACCCCTCGAGCACGTGGGATTCCAGATGTTCCGTCACAATGATGCGCGCCACCTGCGTCAGCGCGCTCGACACGCTCGACAGCTGCACGAGGATGTCCTCGCACTCGCGCCCCTCGTTCACCATGTCGCGGATGCCGTTGATCTGCCCCGAGATGCGCGCCAGACGGCGCGTCACATCGCTCGAATGCTCCAAAGACAAAGCTGACACTTCCTTTCTCGTGATGCCTATACCCCCCATAGGTATATCTTCTGCCCACAGTATAGCAAAGAGGGCCTGCAAATGCAAGCCCTCCGCAAAATTTTTTTCCGGTGCTCAGCCGTTCAGATAGAACGCGCGCCCCTCGGCGCGCAAGAGGCCCTCGCGCTCCATGCGCGAGATCTCGCGCGACAGCGCCGCGCGGTCGCACCCGAGGTATTCGGCCAGCCGCGTGCGCGAAAACGGGCACATGCGCGCGCCGTCCGCGCGCGGCGGCACCTCCTCGCGCAGATACCGCTCCAGCCGCGCGCGCAGCCGCTTCTCGAGCAGCAGCCCCACGCGCCGGTCCAGAGCGAAATATTTCTCGGCCACAAGGTCCATCCAGTTTTGCAGCGCGCGCGCCGCGCCCGCGCCGCCCAGCGAGAACAGCGCCCGCGCGTCCAGCCACGCCGCCTCGCACGGCGCGGCGGCCAGCACGGTCACCGGGCTCTTCACGTGCTCCGACCCCGTCAGCACGTCCGCGATGATGCCCCCCGGCCCCATGTGCGACAAGATCAGCCGCCCGCCGTCGGGCGACGATTTCTCCGCCTCGATGCTGCCCGTCAGCACCACGCCGATGCGCCGCACCGGATACCCCGCCAGCACCAGCGCCTCGCCGCGCGCGTACGACTTGACAAACGGCGTCAGCGCCGCCAGAAGGGCGGGGAAGTCCGCGTCCGCCACGCCGGCGAACAGCGCGCACCGCCGGATCGTCTCCACATGCCCCTCGCGCAAAATCATCCCTCCCGCGTTGCCGTGGCAACAGTTTTGTTTGTCCCATTATAGTACAATACGAATGCCGTCCGCAAGAGAAAAGATGAGCGGCGGCAAAGGAGTTTTGAGGGAAATGAAACGAATCGTATCCATCCTGCTCGCGGCCGTGATGGCCGCCGGGCTGTTTGCCGCGTGCGGCGCGTCGTCCGCGCCCGAGTCCTCGTCCGCCGCGAGCGTGTCGAGCGCCGCGCCGTCGTCCGTGTCCTCGTCCGAGGCCGAGCCTGAGCTGACCGGCGCGACCGTGCGCCTCGCCAGCCTCAAGGGCCCGACGACGATGGGCATCGTCAAGATGCTCAAGGACAGCGAGAACGGCGAAACCGCGAACACGTACGAGTCCGAGATCTACGGCTCGGCCGAGGAGATCTCGCCGAAGCTCATCAGCGGCGAGCTGGACGCGGCGTTCGTGCCGTGCAACCTCGCCAGCGTCCTGTACAACAAGACTGAGGGCCAGATCGAGATTGCGGCCATCAACACGCTGGGCGTGCTGTACATCGTGACGACGGGCGACGGCATCACCAGCGTCGCCGATCTCGCGGGCAAGACCATCTACGCCACCGGCAAGGGCACGACGCCCGAGTACGCGCTGAATTACATCCTGCGCGAAAACGGCCTCGAGCCGGGCACGGACGTGACCATCGATTACAAGAGCGAGGCCACCGAGGTGCTCGCCGCGATGCAGGCCGACTCCGGCTACCCCATCGCGATGCTGCCGCAGCCGTACGTCACCACCGCGCAGATGCAGATGGAGGGCCTGAACGTCGCGCTCGATCTCACCGAGGAGTGGGACAAGGTCTCGCCTGATTCCGCGCTCGTCACCGGCGTGCTCGTCGTCCGCAAGGACTTCGCCGAGGCCAATCCCGACGCCGTCGAGCTGATGATCCAGGAGTACAACGCCAGCGTCGAGTACGTCAACGCGAATGTGGAGGAGGCCGCGAAGCTCGTCGTCGAGTACGGCATCGTCCCGAAGGAGGAGGTCGCCGTCAAGGCCATCCCGGCGTGCAACATCGTGTGCATCGCTGGCTCCGAGATGAAGGCGAAGGCCTCCGGATACCTGAACGTCCTGTTTGAGCAGGACGCCGCCTCCGTCGGCGGCGCGCTGCCCGCGGACGACTTCTACTACGGTGCGTAACGCGCTGAACAACCGAAAAGTACAGGGGGCGCTCGCCGTCGTGTTCTGGCTCATCGTCTGGCACGCGGCGAGCGCCGCCGTCGCAAGCCCGCTCATCCTCGTCTCGCCGCTCGACGCGCTGAAAACGCTCTGCGCGCTGGCCGTGACGCCCGCGTTCTGGCGCACCGTCGCCGGCTCGGGCGCGAGGATCCTCGCGGGCTTTTTCGGCGCGCTCGCGGCCGGGGCGCTGCTGGCTGTCCTCGCGGCCGCAGCGCCGGCCGTCTGCGCGCTGCTGCGCCCGCTGATGGTCACAGTCAAGAGCATCCCGGTCGCCAGCTTCACGATCCTCGCGCTCTTGTGGCTGCGCAGCGCCGCGCAGCTCGCGGTGCTCGTCAGCTTCCTGATGGCCGTGCCCATCGTCTACACGAATCTGCTCGAGGGCTTCCTCGCCGCCGACCGCTCGCTCGTGCAGATGGCGCGCGTGTTCCGCCTGCCGGCGGCGCGCACGGCGCGGTATATCTATCTGCCCGCCGTCATGCCGCACCTGCGCGCTGCGGTGTCCGTGTCCATCGGCCTGTGCTGGAAGAGCGGCGTCGCGGCGGAGCTGATCGGCATCACATCCGGCTCGCTCGGCGAGGCGCTCTACAACGCGAAGCTGCTGTTCTCGACGGGCGAGCTGTTCGCGTGGACGGCGGTGATCGTGCTGCTCAGCTTCGCGTGCGAGAAGCTCGCGGCGCGCGCTTTGGCCGCCGCCGAGCGGGCGCTGGCCGCGTCGCAGCCGCGCCCGCTGCGCCGCCGTGCGCCCGAGGCGTCCGGCGCGCTGGCGCTCGCGAACGTGTCGAAGCGCTTCGGTGAGACGCGGGTGTTCGACGGCTATTCGTTCGCCGCCGCGCCCGGCGAGACAGTGTGCCTGATGGCCCCGTCCGGCCGCGGCAAGACGACGCTCGCAAACCTGCTGCTGGGCCTCGAAAAGCCCGACGCGGGCCGCGTGGACGCGCCCGCGCGCATCGCGTGCGCGTTCCAGGAGGACCGCCTGTGCCCGGAGCTCTCGGCGCTCGGCAATGTGCTGCTGACGGGCGCGGCCCCGCCGGACGAGGCGCTTGCCGCGCTGCGGGAGACGGGCCTCGAGGGCGAGAGCCTGACGAAGCCCGCGGCGCAGCTCTCCGGCGGGCAGAAGCGGCGCGCCGCCGTCGTGCGCGCGCTGCTCGCGGGCGGCGGGGCCGTCATTCTGGACGAACCGTTCAAGGGCCTCGACGACGAAGCCCGCGCCAAAACCGCGGCCTGCGTGCTGCGCCGCCTCGGTGGCCGGACGCTGATCTGCATCACGCACGACGAGGCGGACGCCGCGCTGCTCGACGCGCGCGTCGAGCGTTTGCCGTGAGACGGCGGCAGGGCCGTTCGCACCGGCCCTCGAAGAGCTCCCCTTTGAGGGGAGCTGTCCCCGAAGGGGACTGAGGGGTGGCGGCAGGGGGCGGCCGTTCGCGCCGGCCTCCGAAGCGTTTCTTCTGGAAACGCTTGACAAACGCGCCCCGCGCGGAATAAACTGATAATGATGGGCGCACAGCGCCCTCAAATTGTGAAAAACAGGGGAGTGACGGCGCATGGAAGGCGATCCTCGAGGTCGATCATGCAGACGAAATCAACACACATGCGCCGCGCACGCCGGGCTCTGAGAGCGATGGGGTCTCCCGCCGCTTTCCTTCGCCGCGCGCACGGCGGGAAAGCGAGGGTTCATTATGGTATCCATTTATTGCACTGAGGACGGCGTGCTGCGCGAACTGGACGCCGTCGCGCCCGGCGCGTGGGTCGACCTGTGCGCGCCCACGGAGGAAGAACTGGCCCACATCGGCGCGACGCTGGCGATCGACACCGATCTGCTGCGCGCCGCGCTCGACGAAGAGGAGCGAAGCCGCATCGACTTTGAGGACGGCCACATGCTCATCATCGTCGACACCCCGACGGTCGAGATGCAGTCCGGCCGCGGCTACACGTACACGACGA